>NZ_JASGFR010000017.1:0-81183 GCF_047605405.1 Rhodomicrobium sp.
TCGTGCCGGTCGCTCACGGCGGCCCGAACCATCTCTCGAACTGCTTCCTCGCCCACAGACGCTGCAACGCCGCAGCCGGCACCTTGTCGGCGGCCGAGAAGGTTCGGCTGCGCGATGCGATGCGGAAAGAGCGGAGGGTCAGCGCATGATCGACAGCACCGCACTTCGCGTCCTTGTCGCCTGCGAATTCACTGGGACGGTGAGGCGCGCGTTTGCGCGCCGCGGCTTCGATGCCTGGAGCGTCGACCTACTGCCGAGCGAGGATCGCTCAAACCACCACATCGTCGGCGACGCGCGCGATTACCTCAATGAAGGATGGGGATTGCTTATAGTCGCGCACCCGCCTTGCACGCGCCTTTGCAACAGCGGAGTTCGGTGGCTTAGCGAGCCGCCCTCCAAGTTGAACAAATGGGATTACCCGGCTGAAACCATAGCCGCCTATGCAGCGTGGAATCGCGAGCAGCGGCTCGCCTTCATGTGGCAGGAATTGCGCGATGGCGCCGAGCTATTCTCGGATTTCTGGACCGCTCCCATTGAAAGGGTCGCGGTTGAAAATCCGGTTATGAACCCGCACGCTAAGGGGCTGATCCGCGATTACCGGCAGTTCGCTCAATCGGTCCAGCCGTGGCAATTCGGAACCGATCCAGCCGGACCGGACAATGTGAAGAAGCGAACATGTCTATGGCTGCGCGGTCTGCCGACGCTCAAACCGACCGGGACGCTAGATGGCCGAACGGCGCGGGCTGACATCCACAAGGCAAGCCCCGGCCCTGATAGAAGGAAAAGGCGTTCGCGCTTCTATCCTGGGCTAGCCGACGCGATGGCGGATCAATGGGGCGGCTACGCTCTTGCCGAGTTGCGGAGGGCAGCATGACGGCCCCCGCAACCACCGAAATCAGTCTTACCAACCAGCGCCCGGCCATCGCGGCCTTGTTTGAGGCGCGTCGCCGGATAGGCATCCGAAACGACGAGCTTCGGGCGCGGTCGGGCGTTGCGATCAACTCCGCTCAATATTGGCTGGCGGGCAGGTCTGCCCCCACCATGGGAAACCTCGTCGCCTTCGCCCGCGTGTTAGGCTTCGAGGTGGTTCTTCGCCGCGAGCGCGCACCCGCTTGCGAGATGGCCTTCAACGAGCAGTCGGACGTGATGGCGATGCTTCTCGCTGAACGCAAGCGCCTCGGCATGAGCTTCCTGGACCTCGAGGCGCGCAGCGGGATCAGCGTCAACGCCATGTTCGCGTGGCGGGCGGGTGCGAGCCCTCAGCTTGCCAACCTGGTCGCCTTCGCCGGCGCGCTCGGCTTCGAGGTCGTGCTCCGTCCGATTTCGGAGGCGGCCCGATGATCCGCTATGCCTTCAGGGGATTTCCCGCCAAGGGCGAGGACGGTCGCAACGGCCTCTTCGACGGAATCGCCCGCCTCCAGCGCACAGGCCCCGACTACCGGGGCGAACGCTGGACCTGCACCGAAATCATCAGCGCAAAGCGACAACGCGACGGGGCTTCTATCGCGACCGATTTCGAGATCGAGATCGCAAAGTGGCTCGCGTCGAAGGCAGCCATAGCGCGGGACATCGAAGACACCCTGGCAGCACAAGAGAAGGCCCGCCCAGCTGGCCGGCACGATGCGAAACCGTGCAAAACCTGTCACTCTCTCCCCGCTGATGTGTGTATGCGGGAGTGTACACCGGAGCAAAATGCAGATTTTTGAGGAGGTTTTTAAGGCTGTAAGTTATTGATTTTATTGGCGTCCCCGACAGGATTCGAACCTGTGACCCCCAGATTAGGAATCTGGTGCTCTATCCTGCTGAGCTACGGGGACCGCAGGCTCATTAGAGCGCGGTTCGCTGAAAGGTCAATAGTCTTCGGGTGAGGCGGGCGAAGCCGTCTCGCGTTCCCCTGCAATATCTGGGACGCGGGCCCTTGAGCTTGAACCCGTCGCCGCTGGCGAACCGAAACCTTCGCCACGCAAAATCGCCTACCCGGCCAGATCCGCGGCCCTGACGCGGACTCCGCTTGCATCCACGGCATCGAAAGGCGTCTTGCCCGTCACGCGCGCGGCAATCCCCACCGCGTCGGAAAGCGTCATAAAAGTGTGTCGGCCTTTCTCGTTCGCCGAAGGAAAGTCGAGCCGGCAGTGCGCACCGCGGCTTTCCCTGCGCTCATGTGCGGCGGCGGCTATCAGGATCGCCGCAGTCGTCATGTTCGCAAGCGCCGGCGATGCGGGAATGCGTGAGATGTCCACCAGGGACGAGAGCGCCGTCTTCAGCGTTTCAGCGGTGCGTTCGACGCCGACATGCGCGGCCATCGCCTCGCGAAGGCGCTTCAGAAGGCGTGCTTCCTCGGCGGGCGCGACGACCGGAACGGCGATGGTTTCCGGCGCTTCGATCTCGCCCATGGCAGGCCAGTGCGGCGCATCCGCAGCGATATCGGCAGCGACGCGGGCGGCAAACACCACCGCTTCGAGAAGCGAATTCGACGCGAGCCTGTTCGCGCCGTGAAGCCCGGTACAAGCAACCTCTCCGCAAGCCCATAGCCCGGTGAGCGACGTGCGGCCACGCATGTCGGTTGAGACACCGCCCATGTGATAATGCGCTGCGGGCGCGATGGGGATCGGCTGTTTCGCGGGGTCGATGCCAGCTTCCGTGCACACGTCGTAGGCGGTCGGGAAATTGTGGGCGAGGTCGAGCGCACGCACATCAAGGAAAGCGCCGCGTCCGGCGGCGATTTCGCGATGTACGCCGCGCGCCACCACATCGCGGGGCGCAAGCTCGCCGCGCGGATCGATGGCCGGCATGAAACGCTCGCCGTCGCGGTTCACGAGGCGGCCGCCGTCGCCGCGAATGGCCTCGGATGCAAGCGGCGCGGGATCGCGGCTCACGTCGAATGCGGTCGGGTGAAACTGCACGAATTCGGGATCGGCGATGATGGCACCCGCCCGCGCCGCCATCGCAAGGCCGCCGCCCCGCGCTTCCGCCGGGTTGGTGGTGACACGGAAAAGGTGGCCGATGCCGCCGGTTGCGAGCACGACCGCGCGGCCGGCGAGAAACGAGGCGCGTCCGTGGCCGCCGCTTCGGGTGGCGTAAAGCCCGACGACGCGGCCGTCGCGCTTGACGAGTTCCACCGCTTCGACATTTTCGAGCACCGAGATCGACGGCGTCTTGGCAACTGTCGCGATCAGCGCGGCCATCACAGCCTTGCCGGCGCGGTCGCCATCGACGCGCACGATGCGGCGCGCGCTGTGGGCGGCCTCCTGCGAAAGGCGGAGCTTGCCGTCAAGCTCGCGGTCGAAGGGAACGCCATAGGAGAGAAGGTCGCGGATGCGATCGCCCGCTTCGCTCGTGACGACACGAGCCACCTCGGGATCGGTCAGACCAGCCCCGGCCGCGATGGTATCGGCCGCGTGTGCGTCCGCATGGTCGCCCGCGCCAATGGCCGCGGCGATGCCGCCCTGAGCCCAGGCCGAGGACGAACCCTCGCCAAGCGGCTTGGGCGTCAGCACCGTCACGGGAAGCGGCGCAAGCCGGAGCGCCGTGAACAGTCCTGCGAGGCCGCCTCCGACAACAAGAACACGATCAGGCCCCGTCCGCCGCCGGAAAGGCAGCAGATCATTCGCGCGAGTATGGTTCATTTCGGGATGCTCCCCACCTGACAAGTCGGCGCATCCTCACCGACGAGGTTGCCGAGGGCGCCAACGGCAGGGACCGTCGGCGCTCCGAGCTAAAGCGGCAGCTTCACCATGCGTTCGACCGCCGCTCTCGCACGGTCCGCAACTGCCGGATCGACGGTCACCTCTACCTTCTCGTGCAGCAGGCTGTCGAGAATCTTCGGCAGCGAAATGCGCTTCATGTGCGGGCACAGATTGCACGGCCGGGTAAATTCGGTCTTCGGCGCGGCATAGGCGACGTTGTCAGCCATCGAGCATTCGGTGACGAGCACGACGCGCTTCGGCTGGCGGTCCGTCACCCATTTGATCATGCCGGCGGTCGAGCCTGTGTAGTCGGCCTCCGCGATGACGTCCGGCGGGCATTCCGGGTGCGCGATGATCTTCACGCCCGGTTCCGCCTCGCGATAGCCGCGAAGCTCCGCGCCCGTGAAGCGCTCGTGCACCTCGCACGCGCCCTTCCAAGAGATGATCTCGACCTTCGTCTGCGTCGCGACGTAGCGAGCGAGGTACTGATCGGGAATCAGGAGCACGCGCGGGGCGCCGAGGCTTTCCACCACCTTCACCGCGTTCGCCGAGGTGCAGCAGATATCGCATTCGGCCTTCACCGCAGCGCTCGTGTTGACATAGGTGACGACCGGCACGCCCGGATAGGCAGCGCGAAGCGCGCGCACGTCCTCCGGCGTGATCGAGGACGCAAGCGAGCAGCCCGCCTTCGGATCGGGAATAAGCACCTTCTTTTCCGGGCACATCAGCTTCGATGTTTCGGCCATGAAGTGCACGCCGCACTGAACGATGATGTCGGCGTCGGTTTTCGCGGCTTCCTTCGCAAGCTGGAGGCTGTCGCCGAGGATGTCGCCCACGCCATGGAAGATTTCCGGCGTCATGTAGTTGTGAGCGAGAACGACGGCGTTCTTTTCGCGCTTCAGGTCGCGGATCGCCTTGATGTAGGGCGCGTGCGCGGCCCATTCGAAGGCCGGAATCACGCGTTCCACCTTGGCATAAACGGGCTTCAGTTCGCGGATCGCTTCGCGGACGAAGGCGGCGTCGAAATGATGGCGCGCGGGTTCGATGTCGACGTCCGCGTCGAGAGCGCAAACCGGGTCAGCGCCCCTATGCCGACGGAACGGCTCCACGCCGCTATCGAGAAATACCATGCCGAAAGTCCTCCACCCCACGTCCCGTCGCCGGGAGTAATGCTCCGTTTGAGCATAAGGAGGACAGGCAAAAAATTAACCCCCTCAGGTTTCTCGCCCAAGCCGATCACTCGACTCGACCTTATGCTCACTCGGACTATAAGATAAGGGGGGCGTTACGGCTTGCCAATCACTTTTTTGCGCACGAGCGCCGCAATTGCGGCCAAATGGCGTCAAAGCCTGCAAAGACGCTCGGCTTTGCGGCTCCGAATGCGGTGGTTTGACGCGAGCGAGCGCGAAAATAGCCGGGAAGATCCCGGCTATTTGCCGTCGATAATGGCGGATTGCGTTAGAACTTCACCTGATCGGGTGAACCCGCCTTTGAACTTCAAGAAGAGACCGTTTTTCCGATCGATGGCGATCCAGTCAGATCGGAACGGGTTCTAGAAGAAGAGGAAGCCGGCGCCGAACAATCCGCCGTTGCCGCCACAGCCACAGCCGCACCCACAGGGGTTCACGACCCTGACGTACGTCGTGGTCGTCGTGCAGCAGCTGGTAGTCGTGACAACGCGCTTCTTGTAGCAGCCAACCTTCACGATGGCGCTTGAAGCGGAGGCGTCGACGCCAGTGGTGGCAAGCGGGAGTGCAGAGGCACCGCTCGAAGCGAGAGTCGCGGCCGAAAGGGCGGCGATAGCAATGACGAGTTTTTTCATCTTATCCTCTACGGGATTACACGCACACGCAGCATCTAGGCTGCACATCATCCTATGACTTAGCGAATAACGGTTCCATTAAGCCGGATATTTCATTCGCGATTGCCTGTTTAATATATAATTTTTCTCACCTTGCTTCGTCGATAGCATCACATTCCAACAATTGCGAAACATGAGGAACGATAATTACCGCGTGTAAACGACGATTGTGACAATGGCTTCCCCCATAAGCTTACCTGAGGGGATTCGAGCTCAAGATATTTCCCGCTGCCCGGAAGGGCTCCGCGCGAGCAAAACGGGAACGGACCGATGCTCCGTGGTTTCGCCCGGCAGTCGTCCATGCGGCAACAAGAGGAGCGGGTTCGTCATGCGTATCAGAGGATCGATTATCACCGGTGTCGTTTTCGGTTTGGCAGCATTGGCCGCGCCGGCGGCATCAGTGTCTGCGCCAAGCTTGGGCGCCTCGGTCACGACACCACCCGTTGGCGTTGCGGACGCGGCTACCCTCGTCAGAGGCGGCGGCTTCGGCGGAGGCCCTGGCATGGCAGGCGGAGGCTTCCGCGGTGGTGGCGGGGGCGGCTTCGGCGGAGGCCCCGGCATGGGAGGCGGAGGCTTCCGCGGCGGAGGCGGGGGCTTCGGCGGAGGCCCCGGGTTTCGTGGAGGCGGAACGGGCGGCGGACCGGGTATCGCTGGCCCGCGATATGGAGGACCGGGACCGGCGGCCCGCAACCCCGGATTTGCGGGGCCGCGTTACGGCGCCCCTCCCCGCTTCGGATCGAAGGGCGCCATCGGTGGCGGTCCGCGTTGGGCCGATCCCGGTCCTCGCTATAGCCGTAATTACGGGAGGGGCGGCGGATATTGGCGGGGCGGCCGTTGGTATTGGTACGGTGCGCCGCTGGTCGGGCTCGGCATCTACGGCTATGGCAGCAGTTGCTACAACAACTGCCTCGCGGCGGGTTACGGACCGGCCTATTGCTCGACCTATTCGTCCGACTTCTGTTACTGATTTTGGACACCCTTGTTCTTCGGCGGGCTTGCGAAGAACTTCCCTCGACCGTGATCCGACAGATCTGAAGGAAAGGCTGCCGCACCGGCAGCTTTTTTTTTCGAGCGCACTGCAATTGCGGCGAGTTACAATTTTTGACGAAATTCTTTATAAGCTCTGCCATCGGCGATTATACTCTATCGTTCAGTAAGCCTGACGGCCATGCCGTTCGTGCGTCTGACGTCGCGCTTTTTGCCCGATGTCTGGGGCGCGGGGCATCTCCGGGACGGAAGAGGGACTTAAATGACCTTGAGAAGAACTGTTATCGCGGCGTTCGCTGCAGTTGGTCTGTGCGCGGGCGGCGCGGTTGCCTCCCCCATCGAAGGGGGCGCGCAAGCAGCGATCGCGAAAAGCGGAGCGAGCACGTTCACCTTGATCGGTGGACATCGCGGACATGGAGGAGGCGGGGGAGGCTTCGGCGGTGGCGGCGGATTTCGCGGCGGCCATTTCGGCGGAGGAGGAGGATTTCGCGGCGGACATTTCGGGGGTGGATTTCGTCCGCACGGCGGTCAACCGCCCGCGTTCAGGATCGCGCCGTCACATAGGCCATCAGGCGGATATCCCGGCTCTTTCAAGCCTCACAGACAGCACAATTTCTCCGGCATACCGCACAACAAGCCTTACCCCGGATTCCGCCCCCCTCTCGGGAAGCGGTATTATGGCGGGAAACCACCGTTTGCGGGCGGCAAGCATCCGCCTCACGCGGGAAATTGGCATCACCGTCGCCGGTATTGGCGCAACGGGCGCTGGTACTGGTACGGCGCACCCCTGATCGGGTATGGCGCCTACAGCGCCTATGACAGCTGCTACTGGAGCTGCATCAACGACGGTTACGGCCCGGCCTATTGCACGAACTACGCCACGAATTATTGCGATTGATGCCGAATTGAAGAGGGCCGCCATCGGTCGCCTTCACGCTGCTGACAAGGCTCCCGCCTCGGCGGGAGCCTTGTGATTCAGCGGGTCATCATCAACAAGCACTGCGCGGAAACGGTCGAGCGCCTCTTCGCCGACGCCAGGCAACCGATCCAGCGACCGACAAAGTCCGTTTTCCTCAATACTGACGCTCGAACGCGCGCAGATAGCCGGTGTTGAAGCGCGCAAGAATGTTGTCCTGAACGCTCGCGTCCGGATCCCAACGATAGCGGAACGGCAGATCCTCATCGTACGGATACTGGCTGTAATGATATCTGCCGAAGCAGCCGCCTTGCGCGCAGGGGCTGACGCGATAGCAGTTATAGGCGCACCAGTTCGAGAACAGGTCGCCGCGTCCGTGATGACGCCCGGTGTCCGACACGCGGATCGTCTGAGTGGCCGCGGCGGTCGGGGGGGTATCGAACGCTGGGAACGATTGGGCCTTGGCGGCGACAAACATCGAAGCAGCGACGCAAAACAAGATTGACGCTCTCATGGCTTTCGATCCTGGTTGACGGTATGGCTTGGCAGTATGATCTGCAAAAGTGGACGCCCCATTTACGTGGGACCGCGCTCCGGCAACCTAAGGTTAGGCGTCGAGGCGGCTGCCCGCCGAAGCGGGCGGGGAAGCATGCGCTTGGGGTAACATCACGCTCATGCCGAACCGGAAGAAGCGCCCGGCGCCTTCTCGCCCTGGCTTTACCGCCAGCGCAACGCCGTCGAGCCGCACCGTGGCAAAAACGACAAGCGGCGACAGTTTTCTCGCCTCAGTCAAGCTTGCGTCAGTCCGGATCTGGCTGCGAAGTTACGAATCGGTGACCCAGAATCATGGTGTTGCCGGTGGTCCTTTTGATCCCGACATGTGCTCGCAAGCAAACGGGTGCAAATGTCGGCATCGGACCACTCGATAAGGGCTTCCACCGGGCAAGGATCATGACCACGCTCTCACGCGAAGAAATCGATCGCTACAAGCGCCACCTGCTTGTCAAGGATATCGGTGGCCAAGGTCAGCAACGCCTCAAGGCTGCGCGCGTGCTGGTCGTCGGAGCGGGCGGTCTCGGCTCACCGCTCCTGATGTATCTCGCGGCGGCGGGTGTCGGCACGCTCGGCATCATCGACGACGACCGCGTTTCGCTCGACAATCTTCAACGGCAGGTCGCCTATCGCACCGAGGACGTCGGCAAGCCCAAGGTTGAGCGCGCCGCATCGCTTTTGCGTTCGCTCAACCCGCATGTCGAGGTCGAGGCCATGCCGTTTCGCCTCACCTCTGAAAACGCGCTTTCGGTTGTCTCGCGTTACGACATCGTGGCGGATGGCTCTGACAATTTCGCGACGCGCTATCTGGTGAACGACGCCTGTTATTTCGCGCGAAAGCCGCTCGTCTTCGCCGCACTCGGCCAAATGGAAGGGTATCTCTCGACCTTCCGCGCCTTCGAGACGGACGAGAGGGGGACGCCGCGCCCGAGCTATCGCGACCTCTTCCCCGAGCCGCCCGCACCGGGCGAAATACCGACTTGCGAGGAAGCGGGCGTGCTTGGCCCCGTGGCGGGCGTGATCGGCACCTTGCAGGCCGTGGAGGTGGCGAAGGTGATCCTCGGCCTCGAAGGCACGCTTGTGGGCAGGCTCCTCATCTATGACGCGCTCGCGTGCAGATTCCAAACCATCGCGTTGAAATGGGACGCGCATAATCCGCTGACCGGGCTCCGTCCAACCATCCGCGACCTGTCGGTTCACGCCGCCGGCGCTTCCGGTTAGGCGCGTGATCGCCTTTGTTTTGCCTCACTTTCGGACGGGATTCGCGCCATCACCCTTTCGGGCCGTCCGCCGTCTTCCCGCAAGGTCCGATGTTTATAGAACGGGTGACATTGCGGGTGGCGGCCTGAAAAGCACCGTTTCGGCCCATTTTCCGACCATGCTCGACTGGAGACTTTGCGATGAGACGCCTTTTATCCCGAACGATGATTGCGAGCCTCCTCGTCGCGGCGGGCGCGAGCAGCGCTTCGGCGGCTTCGTGCTCCACGTCGAGCGCGGGGTTCGACCGCTGGTTGTCGCAGTTCAAGGCAGAGGCGCGAAGCCAGGGCATTTCCCCGCGCGCGCTCTCGGCTCTCGATGGCGTGACCTTCGACCAGAGCGTCATCAACAAGGATCGCGGCCAGAGCGTGTTTTCGCAAACCTTCCTCGAATTTTCCGACCGGATGGCCGCGAAATACAGGATCGATAAGGCGCGCCAGCTCATCGGTGGCAAGTACAAGCGGGAGTTCGAGCGGGCGGAACGTGAGTTCGGCGTGCCAGGTGCGGTCATCAGCGCGTTCTGGGCGCTCGAAACCGATTTCGGCGCAAACAACGGAAACATGGAAACGGTGCGTTCGCTGGCAACGCTCGCTTATGACTGCCGTCGGCCCGAAAAGTTCCGCGAAGAGCTGATCGACGTGCTGAAGATCATCGACCGCGGAGACCTTACCCCGAGCGAAATGCGCGGGCCATGGGCGGGCGAGCTTGGCCAGACGCAGTTCGTTCCCTCGGTCTATCTCAAATACGGCATCGATTACGACGGCGACGGCCACTCGGACCTCATCCGCAGCGCGCCGGACGTGATCGGCTCCTCGGCGAACTATCTCAAGGCGCTCGGCTGGCGGCGCGGCGAGCCGTGGCTCAAGGAAGTGCGCGTGCCGGAAAGCATGGACTGGAGCCAGGCGGATCTCACCATCAAGCATCCGCTCAGCGAGTGGCAGCGCATGGGTGTGCAGCTTGCGGACGGCGAGCGCGTCTCCGGCGACCGCCCCGCTTCGTTGCTGCTCCCGATGGGACGCAACGGGCCTGCCTTCCTCGCCTTCGACAATTTCAAGGTATTCCTCGAATGGAACCAGTCGCTCATCTACTCGACGACGGTGGCCTATCTCGCGACCCGCATCGATGGCGCGCCGCCGGTATCGCGTGGGCGCGGCGTGGCGCCGTTCGGCTATGAGCAGACGAAGGAGTTGCAGACCCTGCTTCGCGCCAAGGGCTATGACGTCGGCGAAGTGGACGGCAAGCTCGGCCTTCTCACGCGCGCAAGCATCAAGAAGGTGCAGCAGAAGTTCGGCCTGCCCGCCGACTCGTACCCCAGTCCCGAGTTGGTTTCCCGGCTGCGCGGACGATAAAGACGGGTCTCACGGGCCGATGCCTATCAAGGCCGTTTTCGACAGGGGTCGAGGCGTCGAACACCGGATCGAACAGCTTCAGCCCCAAAACCATCGATAGGCGCGGTTGACCTCGATCTCGCGCACGAACCGGCACGGCGAATAGATAGCCGATGAATAGGCCTTGAACATTCAAGACCGGGTCGGGCGCGAGCCTCCAATCATCGGCGCATTGAAGCCCCCCTGATCGCGAACGAAGCGAGAAGGCGCCGCCACTTCGATCTTCCTCAAAAGCGGTCCTTCGGGACAAGCCTGTCGATACGCGCCATCTCAAGGCACGGCCTGTCGAGAAATCGGTTTTTCGGCGTGCCCCGCCGAATCACAAAGCTCCCGCCGAGGCGAGAGCTTTGTCAGCCGTCGAGCCGGGCACGCCCGGCTTTGCTATACCAATGACGGCGCCCACGGAGCGACGCCGTGCCGCCCGGCTACTCGGCAGCGGTGGCGGCAATCGCACCATGGCAATGCTTGTACTTCTTGCCCGATCCGCATGGGCAGAGCGCGTTGCGCGCCACCTTGCCCCAGGTCGCCGGGTTATTCGGATCGAGTGCAGGTGCCTTTCCGCCACCGCGAGGGGCCGACGCTTTTGCCGCCGCAGGCGCTGACGGCTTAGCCCCCTGCTTCGCGGCCGCGCGGCGTTCCTGCCTCGACTGCGGCGCGGCTTCGGCTTCGCTCTCGGATATGTCTTCGCCCGTGATCGGATCGGCGCGGAACATCTGAAGCTCGGGAAGCTCGTTCTGCGCATAGTCTTCCGGCTGCGCGAGCTGAACGTGCATGAGTTGGCCGGTCACATCGCGACGAAGGCGCGACAGCATGCTTTCGAAGATCTGGAAGGCTTCGCCCTTGTACTCGTGAAGCGGATCGCGCTGAGCGTAGCCGCGCAGGCCGACAGCCTGACGCAGATGCTCAAGGCTGACGATATGCTCGCGCCAGAGATGATCGAGCGTCTGCAAAAGGATCGCCTTCTCGATCTGCCGCATGGTCTCGGGGCCGACCTCCGACGCCTTGCGCGCAGCAGCCGCATCGGCCTTCGCGAGAAGCCGCTCCTCGATCTCCTGTTCCGCAATGCCTTCCTCGGCGGCCCACTCTTCGACCGGCACATCGATGCCGAAGACCGCGTTGAATTCCTCGCGCAGGCCTTTCACGTCCCACTGCTCGACGAAAGCCTTCGCCGGGATGTGCGTCGTCACGAGATCCTGAACGACTTCGCGGCGCATGTCGGCCACGGTCTCTTCGACCGTGTCTTCCTGCATCAGGTCGATGCGCTGCTCGAACACCACCTTGCGCTGGTCGTTCATCACGTCGTCGTATTTCAGAACGTTCTTGCGCATGTCGAAGTTGCGCGCTTCGACCTTCTGCTGCGCCTTTTCCAGCGCGCGGTTGATCCACGGATGCGCGATAGCTTCGTCTTCCTTGATGCCGAGCTTCCGCAGCATGAAATCCATGCGGTCAGTGCCGAAGATGCGCATCAGGTCGTCTTCGAGCGAGAGATAGAACCGCGAGGCGCCGGGATCGCCCTGGCGGCCCGAACGGCCGCGAAGCTGATTGTCGATGCGGCGGCTTTCATGGCGCTCGGTTCCGAGCACATAGAGGCCGCCGGCGGCGAGCGCCTGCTCTTTCTTCGTCTCGATGTCGGCGGCGATCCTGTCGCGCTCCACCTTGATTTCTTCCGGCGTCGGCTCGACCCCGGCCGCGCGCTTCTCCGCGATCCAGGCGGCGATCTGCATGTCGGCGTTGCCGCCGAGCTGGATATCCGTACCGCGGCCCGCCATGTTGGTCGCGATGGTCACCGCCCCCGGCATGCCCGCCTGCGCGATGATGAAAGCTTCCTGTTCGTGGTAACGGGCGTTCAACACCTGATGCGGCACGCCGAGCGGCTTCAGCATCTCGGACAGCGTTTCCGACTTCTCGATGGAGGTGGTGCCGACGAGGATCGGCTGACCGCGCTTCGCGCAGTCCTGGATCAACCGGATGATGGCGCGATATTTCTCCGCAGCGGTGCGGTACACTTCGTCGTCCGAATCGATGCGGCGCATGGCGCGGTTGGTCGGGATCTCGATCGTCTCCAGACCGTAGATGTCTAAAAACTCCGCCGCTTCCGTGATGGCTGTGCCGGTCATGCCCGCCAGCTTTTCATAGAGGCGGAAGTAATTCTGGAAGGTGATCGAGGCGAGCGTCTGGTTTTCCGGCTGGACGTCCACGCCTTCCTTGGCTTCGAGCGCCTGATGCAGACCTTCCGAATAGCGGCGGCCTTCCATCATGCGGCCCGTGAACTCGTCCACGATAACGACCTGCCCCTTGCGGACGATATAATCGCGGTCCTTGAGGAACAACTTGTGCGCCTTCAGCGCCTGGTTGACGTGATGGACGATCGTCACGTTCTCGGCGTCGTAGAAGGTGGAGTCCGGCTCGATGAAGCCGGCTTCCTGCAGAAGCTCCTCGATGCGCTGGTTGCCCTCTTCACTGAAGGTCACCGTGCGCTGCTTCTCGTCGAGTTCGTAATGCTCCTTGCCGAGCTTCGGAATGATCTTGTCGATGCTGATGTAAAGGTCCGACTTGTCCTCGATCGCGCCGGAAATGATGAGCGGCGTGCGCGCCTCGTCGATCAGGATCGAGTCCACTTCGTCGACGATGGCGAAGGCGTGCCCCTGAAGCTCCGGCGGACGGCCGCCGAACTGCACCATCTCGTCGATGGAGTACTTCATGTTGTCGCGGAGGTAATCGAAGCCGAACTCGTTGTTCGTGCCGTAGGTGATGTCGCAGGCATAGGCCGCGCGGCGTTCGGCATCGTCAAGCTCGTGGGTGATACAACCGACGGTCAGGCCGAGGAAGCGGTAGATCTGCCCCATCCAGTCGGAGTCGCGTTTGGCGAGATAATCGTTAACCGTGACGACATGCACGCCGCGTCCCGGCAGCGCGTTGAGATAGGCCGCGAGCGTGGCAACGAGCGTCTTGCCTTCGCCGGTCTTCATCTCGGCGATCTTGCCTGAGTGAAGCACCATGCCGCCGATGAGCTGAACGTCGAAGTGCCGCTGGCCGAGCGTGCGCTTTGCAGCTTCCCTCACCGTGGCGAAGGCTTCGGGCAGGAGCTTGTCGAGGTCTTCGCCGTTCGCGAGCCGCTCGCGGAATTCCACGGTTTTCGCGCGCAGTTCGTCATCCGAAAGCGCCTGGAACTTCGGTTCCAGCGCATTGACCGGCGCGACCCTCGATTGAAAACTCTTCAGGCGCCTGTCGTTGGAACTGCCGAAGATCTTGGTTGCGAGCGCTCCAAGAGAAACCATGTTGCCGAGCCTCACTGCCTCGCCAGGAAAATGCAGTCCGGAGATCAAGGACTGCTGCCAGAGCGCCTTTGCTTTTTGGCGGTAGCTTTCTTACGGGCTGTTTGCGAAATTGACCGGGAGAAGTGGCCCTTCTCCTCATGGCACGAGAAATAAGCAGACGCAGGCGTGCTGTCAACGCGCCGCGACGGCCTGTCCAAGGGTTGCGAGCGCGGTTCGCTTTGCCGTCAAGCCCGCCCCAGGCCCCACCGCGCCGATCCCGTTCAGGATGCGGGGCGCCGGGCGAAGGCGAGCGCGACGCCGAAGGCCACCATCATCGACCCGCTCACGCGGTTGATCCATCGCGACGCGCGTCCTCCCTGCGCGAGGCGCCCGATGCGCGAACCGAGCAGGGCATAGATCGCAATCGCCGGAACTTCGAGGATCAGGAAGACCACGCCGACGAAGAGGAAGCTTCGCCAATAATCGCTCTGGTCCACAAACTGCGGCAGGAAAGCCGTGAAGATGAGCATGGCCTTCGGATTGGTTGCCGCGACGAGAAATTCCTGCCTAAGGAAGCTGCCGGGAACTTGCGCCCTGCCGTTTGGCTCGGTGAGCGTGTCGAAACCCTTGGCGATGATGAGCCGCGCGCCGATCCAGACGAGATAGGCCGCACCGAGGAGCTTCACCGCCGTAAATGCCGCCTCCGACGCCATCAGGAGCGCGCCCATGCCAGCAGCCGTGATCGCGATCATGACGGCGAAGGCGACGAGCCTGCCCGGCGCGGCGGCGATCGCGGGCATCACGCCGTGGCGCGCGCCGATGGTGAGCGAAAGGAGGTTGTTCGGCCCGAACGCCATGTTGAGCGCGAAGCAGGCCGGGAGGAAAATGGCAAACGAAGTCGACATTGGAAATCCAGCGAGAGGGCGCGCCAAACGGAGCGTGCCTGTTAATCGGGCAACCTAAACCCGCCGCCAGGCATGCTCAAGACCGGTCTGCGCCACCGTCCCGTGGTTTTGTTTTTCGTGATCCTTGTCGCAAGCCAGCGGCCGATTTTTGCGGAAGGCGCGGCTTCGCCGTGGCCGTCGCCCGAAATCGCCGCCTCAAGCCTGCGCTTGGCCTAGAGCCAGTCCTGAAGGATGGGCACGAGCGGCAGGTCGGCGGCGGGCATGGGATAATCGCGCAGCTTGTCGCGCCGCACCCATGCGAGCGTCTGCCCTTCGAGCGGGCGAACCATGCCGTTCCAGTTCCGGCAGATATAGAGCGGCATGAGAAGATGGAACGTCTCGTAAGAGTGGCTCGCGAAGGTGAGCGGCGCGAGGCAGCGCTGCGGCACCTCGATGCCGAGTTCTTCCTTCAACTCGCGGATGAGCGCCGCCTCGGGAAGCTCTCCCGGCTCGATCTTGCCGCCGGGGAACTCCCAAAGCCCGCCCATCGGCTTGTGCGCTGGGCGCTGCGCGAGCAGCACGCGGTTGTCGGCGTCGATCAGCGCCACGGCCACGCACGTCACAAGCTTGAGCCCCGGCGCGGGGGCGGCGTCAGCTCCGGTAGTCGGCATTGATGCGGATGTAGTCATAGGTGAGGTCCGAAGCCCATACGGTTGCGCGCCCCTGCCCGCCGGCGCCGCAATCGACGCGGATCTCGATTTCGCCGCGCTTCATATAGGCCGAACCCTGCTCCTCTTTGTAATCGGGGTCGCGCAAGCCTTCCTTCGCCACCTGAATGTCGCCGAACCAGATCGACAGCCGGTCGCGGTCCGCCGCTTCGCCCGAACGGCCTACGGCGGCGACGATGCGGCCCCAGTTCGCGTCCTCGCCCGCAACCGCCGTCTTCACGAGCGGCGAATTGCCGATGGTCATGGCGATGCGATGCGCTGCCTCGTCGCTCTCGGCACCTTCGACGTGGATGGTCATCAGCTTGGAAATGCCCTCGCCATCCTTGACAACCTGAATGGCAAGATCGTGAAGGAGCGAGAGAAGCGCCGCCGAAAACGCCGCCGCTTCCGGGTCGTCCGGCCCCGCGATCTTCGGCGCGCCCTTGGCCGCCGCCTCACCCGTCGCGAAGATGAGAAGCGTGTCGCTTGTCGACGTGTCGCCGTCGACCGTCACGGCGTTGAACGTCGTCTTCACGTGGCGGCGCAGAAGCTCTGTCAGCACGTGGCCTTCGACGGCCGCATCGGTGACGATAAAGGACAGCATCGTCGCCATGTCGGGCTGAATCATGCCCGAGCCCTTGGCAATGCCGTTGAGCGTGACCGGCACATTGTCGACGAAGGCGCGGCGCGTGGCCACCTTCGGATAGGTGTCGGTGGTCATGATCGCGCGCGCGGCGTCGTGCCAGAGGTCTTCCTTCGCCTCGCCCGCCATCTTCGAAAGCACGTGGCTGAACTTCGTGGCGTCGAGCGGCTCGCCGATGACGCCCGTGGAGGCAATGAACACGCGCTCCGCCTCGAAGCCGCCTGCCTCGCCCGCGAACGCCGCCGTGGCTTCCACCGCATCGCGGCCGCGCTGCCCCGTGAACGCATTCGCGTTGCCGGAATTGACGACGAGAGCGCGGGCGCTTGCATGCTGAAGCTGCTCGCGGCACCAGTCGACCGCCGCCGAAGACGTCTTCGACCGCGTCAGCACACCGCCCACCTGCGTCCCTTCCGGGAACAGCATGAGCAACACGTCGGTGCGGTTCGCATATTTGATGCCCGCCTCCGCGACCGCGATCTTCACGCCCGCGATCGGCGGCAGGGGCACGAGTTCGCCGGGCGCGAACGGCGAAACCTTTGTGATACTCGCCATGAACCCGGCTCCTTTCGTTGGCTGCTACTTCTGCTGCGTCGGCGTTTCGATCGCGGCGGCCTTGGCGTCTTCGTCGATGGCCTTCTTCAGCTCCGGATCGACGATTTCCACCTTAGCGGATGAACGCAGTTTCTGCACTGTTTCGCGAAGCTGGTTCTGAACGAGCGAGGCGACGATCTGGTCCTTCACCTCGTCGAAGCTCGGCACGGGCCGGTTCCGCTTGTCCTCGACCTTGATCACGTGCCAGCCGAACTCGGACTGCACGGGCTCGGAAATCTGGCCGGGCTGAAGCGAGAACGCGGCGTCCTCGAACACCTTCACCATCTGGCCCTTGGAGAAATAACCGAGGTCGCCCCCGGTGTTCGCGCTGGGGCCATCGGCGCTTTTCTTGGCCAGTTCGTTGAAGTCCGCGCCGCCCTTGAGCTGCTTCACGAGATCTTCCGCTTCCTCCTTCGTCTTCACGAGGATGTGGCGAGCACGCACTTCGGGCTCGGGCTTCAGCTTGGCGATCTGCTCGTCGTAGGCGGCCTTGGCTTGCGCATCCGTGATCGCATCGCGGACCTTCTTCTCATAGAAGGTGTCGCGCAGCGCACGCAGCTTGTAATAAGCCGCCCGCTCCTCGAAATCCTTGGCGGCGTCGAGCTTGTCCTTCGTCGCCTCGTTGGCGAAAAGATGCGCCTCGACGAGATATTCGACCAGCACGCGACGGCGGCTTTCCGCCGGAAGCCCGGCGATTTCCGCCCCGACCTCGGCTTCCGCGAAGGCGATCTCGGCTTCCGTGATGTCCGTTCCGTTGACACGCGCGACCGGAGCCGCCTGCGCCATCTGCGCGCCGAATGCCAGCATCGCCGCACTCAGTAAAATCCTTGCATTCACGATGGAAACTCCTCGCCCTTAGGGAAACGTCGAACCGTTGTCTTTGCAGCGACTTATATTTTTCGCCGCTTTTAAGACCCGTCGCTCTCGATGGGAAGCACGATCTTGCGGTTATTAAGGCGTTTCAATCTTCCTGCAAGTCCGCCACCCCTCGTGCATCGCGCCTTAAACAGGCTAAGCCTACGGCGGAACAAGCTTTTTCCGGAATGGTTCTGCTTTCTGACTATCAGCACGGCTCCGCGCGACAAGCCATCCGAGATTTCCGACGCGCTTCCGATGCCCTTTCAGGAGGCACCGCCCAATGGCGAAGACGAAAACCAACGGCGATTACACGAGCATAGCCTACGGGCAGGAAAAGGTCCTGCGGGGCGAGGGAGGCGAAACCCATCAGGTTGCGGGCGGCGACGTACCCGTGCTGACGACGCAACAAGGCGTGCCCGTCGCGGACGACCAGAACTCGCTGAAGATCGGCGCGCGCGGCCCGACGGCGCTCGAAGATTTCCACTTCCGCGAAAAGATTTTTCATTTCGACCATGAGCGCATCCCGGAACGGGTGGTGCACGCGCGAGGTTACGGCGCCCACGGCTATTTCGAGACGACGGCTTCGCTCGCGGACGTGACGCGCGCCGACATCTTCCAGCGCGTCGGCGAAAAGACGCCCGCCTTCGTGCGCTTTTCCACCGTCGCGGGCGCGAAAGGCTCGTTCGACCTCGCCCGCGACGTGCGCGGCTTCGCGGTGAAGCTCTACACAAAGGAAGGCAACTGGGACATCGTCGGCAACAATATCCCGGTCTTCTTCATTCAGGACGCAATCAAGTTCCCCGACTTCGTGCATTCGGTGAAGGAAGCGCCGGACCGCGCCTTTCCGCAGGCGGCCTCCGCACATGACAATTTCTGGGACTTCATCTCGCTGAGCCCTGAAAGCATGCACATGATCATGTGGGTGATGAGCGATCGCGCAATCCCGCGTTCCTTCCGCTTCATGGAAGGCTTCGGCGTTCACACCTTCCGCTTCGTGAACGCGGAGGGCAAATCGACCTTCGTGAAGTTTCACTGGAAGCCGAAGCTTGGGCTGCAATCCGTGGTCTGGAACGAGGCCGTCAAGATCAACGGCGCCGATCCGGACTTCCACCGCCGCGACCTGTGGGACGCGATCGAGAGCGGCAACTTTCCCGAATGGGAACTCGGCGTGCAGCTTTTCGATGACGCTTTCGCCGACAAATTCGCCTTCGATGTGCTCGACGCAACGAAAATCATCCCGGAAGAGGAAGTGCCGATCCGCGTCGTGGGCCGTCTCGTGCTCGACCGCATGCCGGACAATTTCTTCGCGGAGACGGAGCAGGTTGCCTTCTGCACGCAGAACATCGTGCCGGGTGTGGACTTCACCAACGACCCGCTGCTTCAGGGCCGCAATTTCTCCTATCTCGATACGCAATTGAAGCGGCTCGGTTCGCCGAACTTCACTTTCCTGCCGATCAACGCGCCGAAATGCCCGTTTGCGACACTCCAGCAGGACGGCCACATGACGATGCGCAACCCGAGGGGCCGGGTGAATTACGAGCCGAACTCCTGGGGCGACGAGCAGGGCGGCCCACGCGAGTCGCCGGAAAAAGGCTTCAAGAGCTTTCCCGAAGAGGTGGCGGGACAGAAGCGCCGACTCCGCGCGGAGTCGTTCGCCGATCACTACAGTCAGGCGCGGCAGTTCTACATCAGCCAGACCGAGATCGAGAAACAGCACATCGCCGACGCGATCACGTTCGAACTGTCGAAGGTTGAGACGCCCGCAATCCGCAGCCGCGTCGTCTCGCACCTTCTCAACATCGACGACGAGCTTGCGAAAAAGGTGGCGACCGCGATCCGCCTGAAGGACTTGCCGAAAGCAGCCGACGCTGCCCGTCCCACGCGCACCGACCTGAAGGAGAGCCTCGCCCTGAGCATCGTGAAGAACGGCCCGAAGCGCTTCGAGGGACGCAAGCTCGGCATCCTCGTCACCGATGGCGTGGACGCGCATGCGCTCGCCGATCTGAAGAAGAGCTTCGCGGCGGAAAAGGCGCTCGTCGAGATCGTCGCGCCGGAGGTCGGAGGCGTAAGCGCCAGTGACGGCACATGGATCGAGGCGAAGCAGCGGCTCGACGGCGCGCCGTCGGTGCTTTACGACGCGGTCGCGATCCTCGCCTCTGCGGAAGGTGGCACGCAACTCGCGCATCACCCATCGGCGCGTGACTTCGTGGCGGACGCCTTCGCGCATCAGAAGTTCATCGGCTGGCACGGCAATGTCGCGCCGCTCTTTACGAAGGCGGGCATCGCCGACGAGCTTGACGGCGGCGTGGTGCAACTCAAGGGGCCGGACGATGCACGCGTGTTCGCCGAGCGCTGCGCGGGCTTGCGCTTCTGGCCGCGCGCCGAGAAGTTCAAGGCCGGTTCGAGCAAGCCCGCTGCCACGGGCACCGCGCCGAAGAAAAACGGCGGCAAAAAGAACGGGAACGGCGGAGGCAAACCGCAATAACGATAAAGAACGCGGCGGTGCCTCGCGGTGCTGAGCCGCTCTTCGAATCAGGGGTGCCGCGCGAGGAACGCCTCGATCGCGCGCGCTGTCTCCTCGGGCTTCTCTTCCTGGGGCATGTGCCCGCATTTCGAGAACATCACGAGTTCCGCAGTCGGAATATCGGCCTTCAGCCGCTGCCCGAAGACCGACGGCACGACCTTATCCTCATCGCACCACATCACGAGCGTAGGCACGCGGATCGTCTGATAGCTCAGCGCGATCTCATCGATGTTCGGCGGCATGATCTGCTCGACCGTTTTCACGAGCGCATGCTTGGCAGCCGGGGACCGAAGCGGGCTGGCATATTCTGTGATGGAGCGCTCCGTGATCTTTTCGTGGTCGTAATAGGCGAGCTTGAGCCCCTGCTCGGACTGCACCTCCGGGGGCACGAGCGCCATGCCGACTTCGGCCAGACCCGGCACCTGCAGCATCCTGAAAAAGATCGGCAGCGGCTGCTTGTAGGCTACGCTGTCGACGAGCACGATATTCCTGATGCGCGAGCGAAGCGCGCCCTTCGCACGAAGCGCGAGCGCCAGCGTCACGCCGCCTCCGAAAGAATGCCCGACGATCGTCAGGTCCTTCAGGTTCTCCTGCTCGATGAACGCCTGGATGACATCGGCCTGATCGAACACGGAATATTTGTCATCGAGCGGCTTGTCGGACGCGCCGAAGCCGCGCAGGTCCACCGCAATGACACGATGCTTGCGGGCCAGATCGGGCATCACGCCCTGCCACGTGTAGCTCGACGTGGCGAAGCCGTGCAGCAAAAGGATCGGCTTTCCGCGCCCGCTCTCGGTCACCGCGAGGCGCAAGGGGCCGCCTGGCGCGCGCACGGTCTTGTAGCTGACGGCCGCCGCCGTCCCCTGCTGCGCCACCATCACCGGCGCGCAGGCCGAAAGCGCCGCGCAGAGCACTAAGCCGAGCAGAAGAAACCTGCGTCGCATCGATCCCCGCTTGCCTTGTCCGAAAACGCTTCGGAAGAGGCATTGTCCATTGGAAAGCGCAGAAAAAAGGGAAATCGAGGCCATTTTCAGCCGCGCGGCGCTGGAAAACGGTCCCGGACGGTGATTTGCCTGCCAACGGGCGCGCTCGTCAAGACGGAAGCGGATGTGTGTCACCTTCGCACCTGGCGCAGGAATCATTAAATTATTTGTAAAAAATGAATCGTTTTTTCTGCTTTGCGGCAGTAGGGTCATGCGCGGGAAGCGTATGAGTTTCAATATGTTGGATGTTGTCTTGCGTTTCGCGCTGACGCTGGCGGGAGTTGCGGCGGCAGTCGTGTCGTGTGCTGCGGGCGAGGCCGCGCGCGGTCCCCGCTTCGAGACCTACGTTACCGTCGATTATGCGGGACGCTCGGCAGCGGTTGCGGATTCCACCGTCTGGAGCCTTTTCGGACCCATCGACCGGGAGGGGGTGCGCCTGAAGCTCGACGGCCTTGTCGGCGTCTCCGGCGAGACGGACGCCGGCGTGTTTTCCAACGAGTTTTATGCGCAGCGTCTCGGCTCGGGCGGAAGCTTGTCGGCGGGCTATCAGGCCAATCGCGGGCCGCTCTGGATCAAGGCTTATGCGGGCGTGGCCTACGCAACGAGGATGGACCGGCTGTTCGACGCCGGCCACGTCGCCTGGGACGTGGACAGGCTCGAACGCAACAGCCAATTCGGAATGATCGCCTCATTGGACGTATGGTGGCGCGTAGCGGACCGCATATGGACGTCCGCGAACGCATCCCATTCGCAGATCCGCAACACAACCTCGCTCTACGGGCGCGCCGCTTACGAAATTTACCGCGATGATGCGATCCGCCTGTCGCTCGGGGCGGAGGGCTCCTTTTCGAGCTATGCCGAGACTTTCAGCGAAGGCGATACGACGGGGAGGAACGAGACCTACGCCAAGGCGGGCGCGCTCCTCAATCTCAGGTATGGAGCAAACGACATCTCGCTTGCGGGCGGCGGAGTGTCGGCCAGCGAGGAAAAGGACTATCGCGCCTATGCAACCTTGAGCGTCGGCCGCAAGTTCTGATTTTCGGCGTAACGAGCGGAATATGTCGCGAAGCGCGGCCAGCACCTCAGGCAAGCAGCCGAGCGAAGCGCGGTTGTCATCATGGCATCGGCAGGAAATGACGGGCGGCATTCCGGGCTGGGACCACGGGCTCCGAACGCGCTTTCCCTGCGCGGATTCCCCTTCGGGGGCCTCAGTTGGAAAGGCTGTCCTGATGCGATGACAGGATCGGTGCCGCAGCGGTGCCCGAGAGCACGAGCTTCGACGAGAATGCGGACGCCAGACCGCCTTTCGAGACGGCGCCGCCAGCCGAAACGGGCGCTTCCTCGCGATGGGAAGACAGCGTGCCGCTCACAGCCGCATCGGGCAACGCGATCCTGAGCTTGCCCTCGATCTTCTGCCCGTCATGTTGCCCCTGGACATCGAGATCGACGGCCCCGCCTGTCAGCCTGCCGTCGATGCGTGCCGCTGCGAAAGGAAACCTCTGACGACCGGCCGCGAGGAGGTCCGCGCCCGTAACCGCCGCGTCGAGCGCGCGCCCCGCCACGCCGTCGAGCGATCCGCCGAGCGGGAACAGAAGCGCGAAGCTGCCCGATGCGGCGCCCGTTTCGGGCAGCGCGCCCTCGCCGCCGAGCGGCACGTTCAAGCCAAGACGCAGGGTGGCCGGTCCACGAACCGACAGCGGCAGTTGCAGCGCCGATGCAAGCGCGCCAGCGTCAAGCCGCTTCGCCGTGCCGGTCACCGACATCGCGCCCGGCCGCGCGGGGTCGATCTCCACGCGGGCGATTGCATTGCCGCCGAAAAGCGCCAACTCCGCCACGTCCACGGAAAGATGGCCGCTCCGCGCCGTCACAGCCAGTGCGACCGGGCCGGCTTCCAGGCCGCCGGCGCGCAGGCGATCGGCGGAGAGTCGTATGTCGAGGTCGACCGCGCGCCGTTCATTTGTTGCGGGGATAAAGACGCCGCCCGATGCCTCAGCCGGGTTGCTGCCCACCGCCCGCGCCGCCGTCCACATGGGCGTCACGTCCAGCGTATCGTAAGCGAGCGTGCCTTCGATCCGCGCCCGATTGTCCGAAACATAAAATGCGAGTGCCCCCCTCGCGGTTCGGTCGCCGAACGAAAAGGACGCCTCGTCGAGGGAGACCCGATCGCGCGACCATGTCAGATCGCCCTTAAGGGAAAAGGCGCTCGCGGTTTCCCAAGGCGTCAGCGCCGCGAGGAGATTGGCTGCGGGCGGGCACTCTCCTGTCGTCTTGAGCCTTAATTGGCCAGAGACGCTATCCCCGTTGCGCTCGCCCTTAAAGGCGAAGTCGAAACCGGGCTTGTACAGACCCAGCGCGAAAGATCCGGCTTCCGTCGGGTTCGGACGCTTCAACGCGATACGCTCGAAGCTGATCCGCCTGTAGGGACGAAAGTCGCGGTCGGCGACATAGAACACCGGATTGCGCAGTTCGATGTCCGGAAGACTGCTGCGGTCGACGAGGGTCAAGGCAAGCCTCGCCGCCGCGAATTCATCCGCCGCGCCGCCGCGTGACTGGCGTTTCAGGACGAATTGGGGCGATGACACGACGAACTTTCGATATTCGAGATCGCCGAGAAGGAGGGATCGCAAATTCACCAAGGCCGTGACGGTCTCGGCGCGACCGCGCAGCACCGGATCGAGCCCGGGCGCATCATGAAAGCGGACGCCGCTCGCCTCCAGGGAGAGCGAGGCAAAACTGGCGACACGAAGCTGGCCCGTCAGAGTGACCTTGCCGCCACTCCAGGCGGCGAGTGCCTTCACGAAGCTTTTACGCGCGATATCGCCGTCGAGAAACCGCGGAATCGATATTGCGAAAAGGATCAGCGCAACCGCAGCGCAGAGCCCGCACAACGCCAGACTCTTCAAAACATATCGAACTTTTTGCGCAATCTGATACATCTTGAAGCAGGTGAGGAAACCAATGAAGCTGACGTTTCATGCGCCACAGCGCACAGGCTTCACCCGCTCATCCAAACGGGTGAGCGTTAAGGTTTAAAAACACTTTGTGACGCTGGCGAGTCTTTGCATCGGAGACTGCACATGAAATTGCCGCCGCTTTGGTCCCCTTCGCAAAAGTCCGTGGAAAACTCGCGTCTGGCGCGTTTCATCGCGGAGGTGAACGAGGCGGATGGCCTCGATCTTCGCACCTACGCGGACATCCACGCTTACTCCGTGCGCGAGACGGAAGCCTTCTGGGCGCGAGCCTGGGACTTCATGGGGGTCGTCGGGGAGCGCGGCAACGGCCCGATTTTCGTGCAAGGCGACACATTCGAGACATCGCGCTTCTTCGAGGGCGCGCGGCTTAATTTCGCCGAAAACCTGCTCCGCAAGCATAGCGACACGCCCGCGCTGATCTTCCGGGGCGAGGACAAGGTCGCGCGCACCCTGTCGTGGGCCGAGCTTCACGCGGCGGTGTCGAGCGCGCAACAGGCCATGCGCGCCGCAGGCATCGGCGAAGGGGATCGCGTGGCGGCGCTGATCCCGAACATGCCGGAAGCCATCATCGCGCTGCTCGCCGCGTCCTCGCTCGGTGCGATCTGGTCGAGCGCCTCGCCCGATTTCGGGGTGCAGGGCGTGCTCGATCGCTTCGGGCAGATCGAGCCTAAGCTCTTCATCGCCTGCGACGGCTATTATTACGCGGGCAAGACGCTCTACACCGGGGACAAGGTGGCGGAGATCGTCGCCAAAATTCCGAGCATCGAACAGGCGTGGATCGTGCCCTATCTCGGCCGGACGGGCGACGTGGCGGCGGCGTGTCCGAAGGCGCGCGACTGGAACGAGGTGCTTGCCTCGCATCCCGCAACGGATGTCGAATTCACGCGGCTGCCCTTCTCGCACCCGCTCTACATCCTCTATTCCTCCGGCACGACCGGCACGCCGAAATGCATCGTGCATTCCGCGGGCGGCGTCCTCATGCAGCAGATGAAGGAGCATCAGCTTCACTGCGATCTGCGCGACGGCGACAAGCTCTTCTATTTCACCACCTGCGGCTGGATGATGTGGAACTGGCTCGTCGCGGGGCTCGCCACGGGCGCAACGCTCGTGCTCTATGACGGCTCGCCTTTCCATCCCGGCGGCAACGTGCTGTTCGACCTCGCGGACGAAGTCGGCATCGACATCTTTGGCACCTCGGCGAAATACATCGACTCGCTGAAGAAGGCGGGGCTTCGCCCGCGTGACACGCACAAGCTTTCGAGCGTGCGCGTGATCACCTCGACCGGCTCGCCGCTCGCGCCGGAAAGCTTCGACTACGTCTACGACGCCATAAAACCCGACGTGCATCTCGCCTCGATCTCGGGCGGGACGGATATCGGCGGCTGCTTTGTGCTCGGCAATCCGCTCTCGCCCGTCTGGCGCGGCGAAATCCAGGGGCCGGGCCTCGGCATGGCGGTCGATGTGTTCGACGACGAAGGGCGCCATCTCGATCATGGCAAGGGCGAACTCGTGTGCCTGAAGCCCTTCCCGTCGATCCCGGTCTATTTCTGGAACGACGCCGACGGCACGAAATACCACAACGCCTATTTCGACCGCTTCCCCGGCCTCTGGCACCATGGCGATTTCGCGGAATGGACCGAGAATGGCGGCATCGTCATTCATGGCCGTTCCGACGCCACGCTCAACCCCGGCGGCGTGCGCATCGGCACGGCGGAAATCTACCGGCAGGTGGAACAGCTTGAGGAGATCAAGGAAGCCATCGTCATCGGGCAGGATTGGGACAACGACGTGCGCGTCGTGCTGTTCGTGGTGCTGAACGCGGGCGCCGTGCTCGACGAAGGGTTGAAACAGAAGATCAAGGCGAAGATCCGCCACGGCGCGAGCCCGCGCCATGTGCCCGCCGTCATCGTGCAGGTGCCGGACATCCCGCGCACCAAGTCGGGCAAGATCACCGAAATCGCCGTGCGCGACATCGTGCATGGCCGCGCGGTCAAGAACACCGAAGCGCTCGCGAACCCCGACGCGCTGGACCATTATCGCGATATCGGGGATTTGCAGTAAGTGACGAGGCGCTCGCCCCGGCAGCCAACGCGAGGGTGAAAGCAGGGTTCGCGTGAAGAAACGAGTCTGATCGGCAGGCTTATGATGCTCCCTTGCCGTTTGCTATAAAAATATAGCTATATTTCAGTGACTTAGTCGACACTTTTATTGTGACCGTTGCGCCAGATCACTGCGCTCTGACGCGCATCGCGCCGCGCCAGCCGAGGCCCGCGCAGGGCGCACCCGCCATCAAGCCCACTCGCCAAACGCAAGCTCTGGTGCTCAAACGCCACCCCGCGCGCCACTCTTGCGTATCGCGCTCGCGGTTCACGTTTTCCTTACCTTTCTGCAACGCGCGATAGCCGTCTGTTGACGCCCACAATTACCCATGTTATCCCATAAATGCCCGTTCGGAAGGGGGCGATTCGGAGGGAGAGAAAACAGCTTTCGCCGGGCAAGGCCACAGCACGGCAAGGTTTCTCCCTCCGATCCATCCGCTTTCCGCACTGAATGGACGTTTACAGGATCATTTTTGAAATTTTACGTCGCAGACTGCCCGTTAAAGTCGATAGTTTGTGTCCCACTCTGGTTTTTTGTCGTCTGGGTATTTATGGGTAATAGCGGGTTTCGGTTAACGATTTGCCACGGCACAGGATGCGCGAGCCGTCGCAGTGTGCGTTTCGGACGGAGGCGTGGATTTGAGGGATGGATGAATTTGCTTCGCGCATCGACAGCAAGGTTGACCAACGCGGGCGCGTCGCTATTCCTGCGCCATTCCGCGCTATCCTTGCCCAGGAAGGCACGAGCGAAATTCACTGCTATCCGCATCTCGACTACGCTACGATCGAGGCTGGAGGCTCTCGGTTGGTCGAAGAAATCAAGGGAATTGTCGGGCGGCAGCCAACGGGCAGCGCCCTTCGCGAAGCGCTCGAACTCGTCTATTTCGGCGAGTGCGAAAAGCTCAAGATCGACCCGGACGGGCGAACCGTTCTGCCGAAGCGGCTGCGCGATCATGCCGGAATTACAGAGACGGCGGTTTTCGTCGGCCTTGGCAACAAGTTTCAGATCTGGGAACCAGAGGCTTACAGCAAGTTTCGTGAACGCGCGCGCGAACAGGCGCTTGCGCTTCGCAAAGAGCTCGGCGCGGGGAGCCGCTGATGAAGCGGCGCAGACGTGGGGGCAACAGGGATGTGGCGGATCGCGGGAGGCCGGTAGAGGGCCCGTCTCCCGACAGCGGACCGGTCCGTCACATTCCGGTGCTACTGAGGGAAGTGCTGGAAGCGTTGCATCCAGGGGTGGGGGAACGCTTCATTGACGGCACCTTTGGCGCGGGCGGCTATGCCCGCGCCATCCTTGAGGCCGCGCATTGCGACGTGCTCGGCCTCGACCGCGACCCGACCGCGATAGCGGCGGGTTGCGCTCTCGAAGCTGGCTTTGCGGGCCGGTTGAAACTCGCCGAAACGCCCTTTTCCGAGATGGAAGACGCTGCCCACGCCATCGGCTGGAAGAGCGTCGACGGCGTGGTGCTCGATCTCGGCGTCTCCTCCATGCAACTCGACGAGGCGGAGCGCGGCTTCTCCTTCATGCGCGACGGGCCGCTCGACATGCGCATGTCGGCGAGCGGCCTTTCCGCCGCCGATATCGTCAACACCTACGAGAAAGACGCCATCGCCGACATCCTTTATACGCTCGGCGAGGAGCGCCGCTCGCGGGCCATCGCAGCCGCCATCGTGAAGGATCGCGAGACGGCGCCCTTCGAGCGCACGGGTCAGCTCGCAGCGCTCATCGCGCGCGTGCTCGGTCACAAGCCGGGCGATCCGAAGCACCCGGCAACACGCAGCTTTCAGGCGCTGCGCCTTTATGTGAACGACGAACTCGGCGAGCTCACACGCGCGCTCGAAGCCGCCGAACGGCTGCTCAAACCCGGCGGGCGGCTCGTCGTGGTGAGCTTTCATTCCCTCGAAGATCGCATCGTGAAGCGCTTCCTCGCGGAGCGCTCGGGCAAGCGCGCCAAAGCATCGCGCTACATCCCTGACGCCGGGGACGTCAGCGCGCCGACCTTCGAGCTTCGCGACCGCCACGGCGTCGAGCCCTCCGAGGATGAAGTGGCCGCAAACCCCCGCGCGCGCTCGGCGCGCCTGCGCTGGGCCGTCCGCACCGCCGCACTGGCGCGAAGCTGAATGGCCGGGAACAACACGTTCCCGGCGGTCGCAGTTTGTGTCATATAGAAAGCACAAGGCGCCCCGCGTTACGCTTGGACGAAGGCTTGAACGAAGGCGAAAAGCGATTGGGGGGCATGGTGTTCAACCGCCGGACATTTCTTGCGACAGCGGCCGCAGCGCTTCTTACTGGAGGCCGCGCGCGTGGCGCTCTTCCCGACGCTATCATTCCGCTCTGGCCGGGCGAGCCTCCGGGCGGCGGCGGCCCGACCGGCCCGCTCGCCATGTCGCCGCGCGGATCAACGAGCGCAATCGCAGCACCGTCCGTTCAGGTGTTCGCGCCGCAGAGGCCGAACGGGTCAGCTATGATCGTCGCGCCGGGGGGCGGCTACAAGCGCATCTCTCTCCAGAACGAAGGCATTTCCCCGGCCCTTTGGCTCGCACAGCGGGGCATCACCACCTACGTGCTGAGCTATCGCCTGCCGCGCGAAGGCTGGCGCGCCGGTCGCCTCGCGCCGCTACAGGACGCGCAGCGCGCAATCTGCATTGTACGACGCGGCATCGGCGATTTCCGTCCGCAGCGCCTGGGTGTTCTCGGCTTCTCGGCCGGCGGTCATCTCATGGGGCTCGCCGCGATGCGCCACGACTTCGCGAGTTACCAGCCCGTCGACGGCGCGGACCGCGAGCCGGCGCGAACGGACGCAGCAGCGCTGATCTATCCGATCGTGACGCTGGAGCCTCCTTTCGACAGCACATCTTCGCGCGTCGAGATGATCGGGCAAAGCCCGCCTCTCCAACTCGCCGATGCCTGGTCTGTCGACACCTACGTCCGCGCCGGGTGCCCGCCGGTGTTTCTCGTCGATGCGAAGGACGACACCATCGCCAACCCGCAGCACTCGCGGATCCTCGCTGACGCATGTCGCAAGGCGGGCGTCCCGGTCGCCCTGCACGAGTTGCCCTCCGGCGGACACGGCTTCGGCATGGGCAAGTCAGGGACTCCGTCGCAGGCATGGCCAAACTGGTTCGAGGCATGGCTGCGGGAGGTCAACCTGCTGTGAGCCCCGGCTTTCGCCGCTGTTGAGCCATTTTCGCGTCCCAAGCTTGGCGCATGCGGGTGTTGACGGGTGGAACCCTTCTCTCGGCATCGGGAAACCGGGCCGAGATGGAACTTGAGCGCGGCTATCGGCTCACACTTTCCTTCCATGGAGCGAGGACGGCGCGGCTTCTGGTGACGCGGCCTCGCGGCCTTCGCTCGCCTCGGACATGGTCGCTCTCGCCCGAGCTTTCGAGCGACGACGCCATCGATGGCCGCGACCGGCTCGACGCGACGGGGCTTGACGTGGAGCCGATCCGCACAGCCGATGAGACACCCCGCACGATCGTCATCGAGACGGCGCTGATACACGCCGAAATCCGCCGCGCGCCGCTTGGCCTGACGTGGTCCTTCCGCGAGCGCGAAGACGAACCGTCCCGCGTGGCGCTCACGGATCGCCAGACGCAAGCCTATCTGTTCGACGAGCGAGGCAACCGCTTCGCGCATTTTCTCGCCAGCGATCCGGCGGCGGGCTATTACGGCTTCGGCGAAAAGACCGGCGACGCCAACAAGCGCGGCCGCCGCCTCCGTATGCGCACCACCGACGCGATGGGTTACGACGCGGAGACGTCGGACCCTCTCTACAAACACATCCCGTTCTTCCTGGTGTTGCACCCCGATGCGAGCGCACCGGCCGCCGGACTTTTCTATGACAATCTCAGCCATGCCGCCTTCGACATGGGGCAGGAAATCGACGCCTATCATGGCCCGTTCACGAGCTTCGAGGCCGAAGACGGCGACCTCGATCTGTGGCTGTTTTTCGGGAGCTCGGCGCGCGACATCACGCCCGCTTTCACTGCGCTGACAGGGCGCACCGCGATGCCGCCGCGCTGGTCGCTCTCCTATTCCGGCTCCACGATGCACTACACGGAAGCGCCGGATGCCGAGCGGCAACTCACGGGATTCCTCGCGCAGATCCACGAACACGCCCTGCCCTGCGGCTCGTTCCATCTCTCGTCCGGCTATACAAAGCGCGGCGAAGGGCGCTACGTCTTCTCATGGGACAGAACGCGCTTTCCCGACCCGGCGCGTGTCGCCGCCGCTTTCAACGCGAGCGGCGTCAGGCTCATCGCCAACGTGAAGCCCGCAATGCTGATGGATCATCCGCGTTTCGCCGATGTCGAGCGCTTCGGCGGTTTCGTTCGCGAGGCGGAGAGCGAGCGCCCCCATGCCGCGCAGTTCTGGTCTGGTAAAGCCGCTTATCTCGACTTCACCAATCCCGAGACGAGCGCCTGGTGGACGGCGCAGGTCAAGGAACAGCTTCTCAGCCACGGCATCGCGGCGACGTGGAACGACAACAATGAATTCGAGATATGGGACGGCGAGACGCGCGCGGACATGAACTGGCGCGGCGGCAAGATGGCCTGCCTGCGCCCCGTGCAGACGAACCTGATGCTTCGCGCGTCGGAGCGCGCGCAACGCGAACACGCGCCCCGCAAGCGCCCTTTCCTTGTGTCGCGATCGGGCGGCCCCGGCCTTCAGCGCTATGCGCAGACATGGACGGGCGACAACGCCACCTCGTGGAAAACGCTGCGCTATAACCTTCGCATGGGGCACGGGCTCAGCCTGTCGGGCCTCTATAATTTCGGCCACGACGTCGGCGGCTTCGCAGGCCCGAAGCCGGAACCGGAATTGTTCATGCGGTGGATCGAACAGGGCGTGTTCTGGCCGAGGTTCAGCATTCACTCGTGGAACGACGATGGCAGCGTCAACGAGCCATGGATGTACCCCGAGCTTCTGCCGCTCGTTCGCGAGGCGTTCGAGCTTCGTGAGCGGCTTGTCCCGCTGCTGTATACGCTACTCTGGCGTGCGCATGCATATCACGAGCCGATCCTGAGGCCGCTTTTCTACGATTTCCCCGACGAAGCTGAAGCTTATGTCGAACACGACGCTTTCATGCTAGGCGCGGGTTTGCTCGTGGCGCCCGTCGTGGAGGCGGGCGCGCGCGAACGGCGTGTCTGGCTGCCCGAGATATCGGGCGGCTGGCATGCGCTTCACGGCGGCGCGCATTTTGCGCCGGGCTGGCACACAGTGGACGCGCCGCTCGGCCGCGCACCCGCCTTCGTTCGCGCCGGAGCCGTGCTGTCGCTCGGCCCGTCGCCCTCCTGGCAAAGCGGCCCTCTGACCCTTCGCTTCTTTCCCGGCGGCGACGGCAAGCTGTCCCTTCCGGTCTTCGACGATGACGGCGAAAGCGTCTTCGATCCCACATCGCCGCCCTGCATCCTCACTATCCTGCGCGAGTGGCAGGCAAACCGCTGCTCGCTGCAAATCGAACGAGAGGGCAGCCGCCCGCCGCGTTGGCCTCATCTTTGCTTTGAGGATGAAACAGGCCAGTCCATCGCGATCCATGTTAACGGCAACGAAGATGTTCAGCAGTTGCAAACGTCGGAATTACCGTTTAAAGCGCCTGTGTGAGGGACGAACCCGCACCCTTTTTCTAACAGCTTGACCTGAACATTGGCGCGTTGTTCTGACGTGTTCCGCTAACGAGGGAGAACATTCGCGCATCATGCCGGATACGGACAAAACGCAGGTGGAAGAACTCCTCGACATGCCCGATCTTGCGGAAGCGCTTCATGACGATCGCTTCCAGCAATTCCTCGACAAGATGCCGATCGCGCTTCTCGTCGGCGCGACGGACGGGGACGAGCGCATCATTTATGCGAACCCCGCTTTCGAAAAGATCGCCGGGGTTCCGCTCTCTGCCGTGACCGGAAAAACCTGGGACGTGCTCGCCGAAGTTTCGGAAAACGGCGAACGCGACCTTTTGGCCGCCATCATGAACGAAAGCGCCGACCACGTCGGCGTTTTTGGCATTGCCCGGCCCGACGGGGAGACGGCGAAGGCCGATGTCTATTCGGCCGTCATCGTGGGCGACGATGGCGAGCCCGCGTTCCGGCTCGTCGCGCTGATCGACGTCACCGCCTATATCGCGGACGACAATCCCGAAATCGATTTCGGCAAATCGCTCGGCGACCAGGAACTTGCGCTGCTTGAACTTCAGCACCGCGTGAAAAACAACCTTCAGCTCATCACGGCGCTGATAAGGCTGGAGGCGCGCCACTGGCCCGAAGGGAAGGAACCGCTGAACCGGCTCGCCGGGCGTATCGAAGCGCTCGCCATCCTCTACAGCTTCCTGAACGCGAAGCCCGAAGGCGACGAGGTTGATCTCGGCGCGTACATCAGCCAGCTTGCAAGCGCTGTCATGCGCTCTCACGCGATCGAAGGCGTGCGCCTCGAACTCAAGGTCGATGTCTTTCCTGTTTCGGTCAACGTCGCGATGCCGGTCGGCCTTGTCGTTAACGAACTCCTGACCAACGCGCTGAAACACGCCTTCAAGGGCCGCGAAAGCGGCTCGATCACAATCGAATGTCTCGGCGGCGACGATGGCGGCCGCGTGGTGGTGGCCGACGACGGCGTGGGCCTTCCGCCCGAAACCAAATGGCCGGAAAAGGGCAACCTTGGCGCTCTCATCGTGCAGACGCTGAAGGAAAACGCGAAAGCGACGCTCGAACTCGAAACCTCTTCCGACGCGGGTACGCGCGTGACGCTGACGCTTCCTCCCGCTGTACGACTTTAGTTGCGGCATTTTCGACACTATGCGACACCTTCGCGAGGCGTTCACTTGCAGGAAACCCTACCGGTGTCTAAATTTTGGGCGATGCCAATCACCTCGACAACGAGCGCGGAAGCGCAAGCCATAACCTCGCGCGCTGTATCCGGCAGTGGGGTTTTTCACCCGAAAAATCAGGGCTTTGAGGTGGAGGGCGCTTACACTCCCCCGGCCTACCTGCAAAAGTACTACTGGTGGACCTATGTCCATCCGGCGGCAGTCCGCATATTTGAGCGGCAGTGGCTGATCGACCTCATCCTGTGGGGCAACTACCAGTCCCTGCGCGAGGCGGCGCTTGACGAATTCGGCGCGAAGCTTCCCGGCGCGACGCTTCAGATCGCCTGCGTCTATGGCGACCTTTCGGCGCGGATCGCGGAGCGCGCGAAGGCGGGCGACGGCACGCTCGACGTGGTGGACGCGCTTCCGGTGCAGTTGAAAAACCTCCGCGCGAAGCTGCCGGAGGATGCGCCTGTAAGCCTCACAGCCTCAAGCTCAGCCAGCCTCCCCTTCGCGGATGCAAGCTTCGACCGCGTGCTTCTGTTCTTCCTCCTGCACGAGATGCCGCGCGACGTGCGCGAGGCGACGCTCGCCCATGCGCTGCGCGTGCTGAAGCCCGGCGGCAAGCTCGTGATCGTGGATTACGCGAAGCCGCGCCTCTGGCATCCCGCGCGCTGGATCTGGTATCCGGTGATCGGCCGGCTCGAACCCTTCGCGAAGGAGCTTTGGAGCAGCGATCTGCGCATCTTCATGCCTAAGGCGTGGCGCAACGCGAAAATGCAGCGGTCATCTTATTTCGGGGGCCTCTATCAGAAGGTCGTTCTGGTGAAGGACGCGGCCCTCGCCCCTTCGCCAGCCATGCTCGACGAGGTCACAGCCGAATAACCGCAACCGAAATCGCGGCGAGAGGGCCGAGCGGGGATAACTCCGCGCGCGGGGTTTCTGCGGCTTGCCTCTTCGGTAAGCTTGCGGCTCGCGTGCGTGAGTCGCGGCGGCAGGGGCGGGAATGTCATCCATCAGGCAAAAAGGCGTTGCGAAAGCGAACCCCGGCGGCAACGCCGAGGAGCCCCGCGCGCGCACTGAGCAGGCGCGCCGGCGACCGGAAGCGCGCACTGCGACCGACACTGAAATGCGCACGCCCGACACCGTTTCCCCGGAAACGCGCGCCACGCCGATGATGGCGCAATATCTCGACGTCAAGGCGAAGAACCCGGATTTCCTGCTGTTCTATCGCATGGGCGACTTCTTCGAGCTGTTCTTCGACGATGCGGTGAAGGCCGCGAGCGCGCTCGGCATCCAGCTTACGAAGCGCGGCAAGCATGCCGGCGAGGACATTCCCATGTGCGGCGTGCCCGTCGCGCGCGCGGACGACTACATGCAGAAGCTCATCCTCAAGGGCTTCCGCGTGGCCGTGGCCGAGCAGCTCGAAGACCCGGAGCTTGCGAAGAAGCGCGGGCCGAAGGCCGTCGTGCGCCGCGACGTGGTGCGGCTTGTCACGCCCGGCACACTCACAGAGGACGCGTTGCTTGTCTCGGGCCGCAACAACTTCCTCGTAGCGCTCGCAAAGGCGGGCAAGGGCGCGGCCGCGCGCTACCACATCGCAGCTCTCGACATCTCGACGGGCGAATTCCTTCTGTCCGAGGCTTCCGCGCCGGACCTCGGCGGAGAACTGTTGCGCCTGCGTCCGGCCGAAATTCTCATCGCGGAAGACGAGCTTGGCGACGAAGCTTCGAAGGCCGCCGCCGAGGTTTCGGGGGCCGCGCTGTCGCCGCTGTCGCGGGCCTGCTTCGGTCGCGCCAAGGGCGAGCGAGCGCTGAGGGAAGCGTTCGAGGTGGCCGCACTCGACGGGCTCGGCGATTTCACGGATGGCGACCTCACCGCCATTGGCGCGCTCCTGCATTATGTTAACCTCACCCAGATGGGCGAACGCCCTGCCCTTCGCCCGCCGCGGAGAGACGAACCCGCCCGCCTCATGGCCATCGACGCGGCGACGCGCGCGAGCCTCGAACTCGTGCGCCCGAAGAACGAAGGCGCGCCGACGGTTTTCTCAGCCATCGACCGCACCGTGACGGCGGCGGGCGCGCGCGAACTCATGAGCCGCCTCGTCTCGCCCTCGGCCGACGCGAGCCTCGTCAACGAACGGCTCGACGCGGTGGCGGCGCTGATCGAGGACTGGGCCTTGCGCGAGCGCATCCGCCATATTCTCAAGACCGCGCCGGACATGAGCCGCGCGCTGTCGCGGCTGAAGCTCAAACGCGGCGGTCCGCGCGATCTCGGCGCGATCCGCGACGGTCTGCGCGCGGGCAGCGAAGTGGCCGCCCTGCTCGCGGCGTCTCCGGCACAGCCCGCGCATCTGAAGGAAGCGACGGCCGCGCTTGCCGCGTTCACAGGCGATGAGCTGGGGGGAAGGCTGGCCCGGGAGCTCGACCGCGCCCTCGTCAGCGTCGTGCCCCTCCTGACCAGGGACAGCGGCTATATCGCGGCCGGGTTCGACGCCGCGCTCGACGAGCTTCGCGAGCTTGCATCGAGCAGCAAGATCGTGCTCGCGAAGCTGCAAGCCGACTATGCCGCCCGGACCGGCGTCAAGACGCTGAAGATCCAGTATAACAACGTCTTCGGCTATTTCATCGAGGTGAGCCCCGGTCAGGCTTCCGCGCTCATGAGCGAGCCGCATTCCGCCTTGTTCCGGCACAAGCAGACGCTGGCAAGCGCCGTTCGCTTCACCACAGACGAACTCGCGGCGCTGGAAAGCCGCATCCTCACCGCGCAGGGCGACGCTCTGGCGCGCGAGCAGACGCTTTTCGCCGAGCTTTCCGATGCCGTGCTCGAACAGGAAGACGCCATTGCTTGCGCGGCGCAGGCGCTCGCCTGCCTCGACTGCGTCGGCGGCCTCGCCGAGATCGCGCAGGCGCAGAATTATGTGCGGCCACGTGTCGACACATCCCGCGCGTTCCTCGTCGAAGGCGGGCGTCATCCGGCGGTGGAACAGGCGCTTGTCCGCGAAGGCGGCGCGTTCATCGGCAATGACTGCCGCCTCGATGGGGCGGGCGAGCGCGCGCCGGGCTTCCTCGTCGTCACCGGCCCGAACATGGCCGGCAAATCCACCTATCTCCGCCAGAACGCGCTGATTGCCGTGCTCGCGCAGATGGGCTCCTATGTGCCCGCGACCTCGGCGCATATCGGCGTGGCGGATCGGCTCTTTGCGCGTATCGGCGCGGCGGACGACCTCGCGCGCGGGCGCTCGACGTTCATGGTCGAGATGACGGAGACCGCCGCGATACTCAACCGTGCAACCGAGCGGAGCCTCGTCATCCTAGACGAGATCGGGCGCGGCACGGCCACCTTCGACGGCCTTTCCATCGCCTGGGCCGTGCTCGAACATCTCCACGACGAAACGCGATGCCGGGGCCTCGTCGCGACGCACTATCACGAGCTGACACGGCTTGCCGACGACCTGCCGCGCGCGGGAAACGTCCGCATGGCGGTCACGGAATGGAAGGATACCATCGTTTTCCTGCACGCCGTGGAGTCCGGCCCGGCGAACCGCTCCTATGGCGTTCAGGCCGCGAAGCTTGCGGGCGTGCCGAAGCAGGTGGTGACACGCGCAAAGCAGATCCTCGCGCAACTCGAAGCGGGCGCGGGGCCGCACGGACCGCTGACACTGCCCACCGACATGCCGCTGTTTTCCGCTCCCGCCGCGCATCACGCGGCAGACGCGCAGCATCCCGTGCTTGAGCGCCTTGGCGCGCTCGACGTGGACAGTCTTTCTCCGCGGGAAGCTCTCGACCTTCTCTACGCGCTCAAGAAAGATCTCCAAGTGACGGATGCGACTGGTTAAGACGTCCTTTACCTGCGTTTACCTTTCGCGACCTGTTCCATAACGCGCGCTTTTATCCTGAAAATTACAATGTCCGCAACAGGCACCGATTCAGGAGAGCAAGCATGGATACCATTTCGACTCCGCAACCCATCAGAGGGGATAAGGGCGCAACCGATCCCGGTCCGCGCAACGTCGAACTGGACCTGCAAAATCCGGATATCTTCACGCCGCCGGAGACCGACCACGGCTCGCTTCCCAACCTCAAATTCTCGTTCTCGCTCGCGCATAACAGGCTCGAAGACGGCGGCTGGGCGCGCGAGATCACGGTGCGCGAGCTTCCCGTGGCGAAGTCGATGGCGGGCGTCAACATGCGGCTCGGGCCGGGGGTCGTGCGCGAGCTTCACTGGCACAAGGAAGCCGAATGGTCCTACATCACCGAAGGCAAGGCGCGCCTGACCGTCGTTGACGCCCAAAACAGCGTCTTCATCGACGACCTCTCGCCGGGCGACATGTGGCTCGTTCCCGCCGGTATCCCCCACTCGATCCAGGGCCTCGAAGAAGGCACGGAATTTCTGCTCGTCTTCGACGACGGCGCTTTCTCCGAAAACGAGACGCTTCTCGTCACCGAACTCCTTGCTCACACGCCGCGAAGCGTCATCGCGAAGAATTTCGGCGTCGGCGAGGAGCATTTCGCGAACATACCAAAATCCGAGAAGTACATCTTCCGCCTGCCGGTGCCCGCCCCGCTCGACGTCGTCCGCGCGCAGCTTCCCGACAGACCGCCGAAACGGCCCTACACCTATCACGCCTCGAACCTGAAGCCGGATCGCTTCCCCGGCGGCACGATCAAGACGATCGATGCGAGCATCTTTCCGGAAACGACGCTGTCGGCGCACGTCATCGAACTTGAGCCGGGCGGGCTCCGCGAGATCCATTGGCACACGGACGCCGACGAGTGGACCTATTACCTTTCGGGCCTGGCCCGCGTGACCGTGTTCGATGCGACCGACAAGGCCCGCACCTTCAACTATGGCGCGGGCGATGTCGGCTTCGTGCCGCGCACCATGGCGCACTATGTGGAGAACATCGGCAACACGCCGGTGCGGTTCGTCAACGTGTTCAACAGCCCGCACGACAGCGACATCTCGCTCAACCAGTGGCTGGCGCTGACGCCGCCGGACCTCGTCCGCGGCCATCTCAATGTCGACGACACGTTCATCAAAGCGCTCCGGCGCGAGCCGAGCCCCATCACCCGCTGACAAGCCTCATGGGCGGCGCGCTCGGCGCCGCTCTCCCTTTCTTCTGCCTCTGACATTTTCATCGCGCTCGAAGCAGCAGGCCGTCGCCTTCTGCGGAAGCGCTGAGTCGCGTGCTGGAGCGCCATTCATGTTTACCGAAATCTTTCAAGACGTTGCATCGATCTTCTTTGTTCTGTTCCTCGGCTACTGGGGCGGAAGAAGCCTCGCCTTCACGCCAGAGCAGACGGCGGGCTTCGGCAAGCTCGTGCTGAACTACGCGCTGCCAGCGACCCTTTTCGCCTCCATCGTCAAATCGACTCGCGACACGCTGCTGTCCGACCTGTCACTGCTTTACGCGAGCCTGATCGTGCTTCTCGGTTGGACGGCGATCTCCTTCGTCGTGGCGAAGGGCGTTTTCAAGCATGACCGGGGCGCGGGCGCGATCGCGAGCCTCAGCGCCAGTGCGCCGACTGTCGGCTTTCTCGGTATCGCGGTGCTCGCTCCGATCTTCGGGGCCGCTTCGGCCTTGAGCGTTGCGATCATGTCGCTCGTCGTCAACGTGCTTCAGGTTCCTTTCGGCATCTTCTGCGTCGCGCCCTCGGGCACGAAGCCCGCCGATGCGCTGGTCAAGGCCATCAAGCAGCCGGTGGTGCTCGCGCCGCTCCTCGCCGTGGTGCTCGTGCTGGTCGGGCTTCGCGTGCCGTCCGAAGCACAGCCGATGCTTGAACTTATCGGCCACGCAACATCGGGGGTGTCCTGCTTCGCGGCGGGGCTGACGCTCGCGCAACACAAGTTTCATTTCAATGTCGAGGTTGGCTGGAACACGCTCGTCAAGCTCGTGCTCATGCCCGCCACGATGCTCGGTGTCGGCCTCTGGTTCGGCATGTCCGGCGACAAGCTCCGCGAAGTCGTTCTGCTTGCCGCGCTGCCGTCCGCGATGAGCGGCGTCATTATTGCCATTCGCTTCCAGACCTACATGCAGGCTGCGGCTTCCACCCTCGTGATGACCTCGATCCTGTTCGCCGCCGCCGCGCCGATCTGGATGTATGTCACGGCTCGACTCGCGGGTTGACCGAGCTTCTCCCCCGCATCCGTTACGCGCCGTCGGATCTTGCTTCCGGGCATTTTCCACCGATCACGAAATTTTAGATCGCTGGAAACGCGCCTCGGATGCACAGTCGTCCGACTTTATCCTTTCTTGCGCAATGATGCGGCCGTTTGTCATATTCGCAAGAGCGGCAAAAGGGCAAAAGGAACCGCCTAATGATGCGGCACCGGGAGGAAAAAATGAGCACCGAAGCTGGCGCTTCCTTATCGATCAGACAGATCTTGTTGTGGCTTCTGGTGGCGATCGTCGGGGCGGGCTCGCTCGGCGTCGTGGCGCTTTCGCGCGGCGAACCCATCAGCGCCGCCTGGCTCGTGGTCGCCGCGCTCTGCGTTTATCTCATCGCCTATCGCTTCTACGCGCTGTTCATCGCGCGTCGTGTGCTTCGCGTCGATCCGAACCGGCCGACGCCCGCCTGGCGGCACAATGACGGCCTCGATTATGTGCCGACGAACCGCTACGTGCTGTTCGGCCATCACTTCGCGGCCATCGCGGGCGCGGGTCCCCTCGTCGGCCCCGTGCTCGCCGCCCAGATGGGCTACCTCCCCGGCACGCTATGGATCCTCGTAGGCGTCGTGTTCGCAGGCGCCGTGCAGGACATGATCATCCTGTTCTTCTCGACACGCCGCGACGGGCGCTCGCTCGGCGACATGGTGCGCTCGGAGATGGGGCCGGTCGCTGGCGGCATCGCGCTTATCGGCGTGCTGCTGATCATGATCATCCTGCTGGCCGTGCTGGCGCTCGTGGTGGTGAAGGCGCTTGTCGGCTCGCCCTGGGGCACGTTCACGGTGTTCGCCACGATACCGATCGCACTCTTCATGGGCGTTTATTCGCGGTTCCTGCGGGTCGGTCGCATCGGCGAAATGTCCCTCATCGGCATCGCGCTTCTGCTCGCGGCGCTCATGTATGGCAAGGTCGTCGCGGAAGATCCGGCGCTCGCGCATTACTTCACCCTCTCCGGCGAGCAACTGGCGCTCTGCATCATCGGCTACGGCTTCGTTGCGTCCGTTCTGCCGGTGTGGCTGCTGCTCGCGCCGCGCGACTACCTCTCCACCTTCCTCAAGATCGGCACAATGGGATTGCTCGCCATCGGCATCCTGATCGTGCGGCCCAATCTCGAAATGCCCGCCGTCACGCAATTTGTCGACGGCACGGGCCCCGTCTGGGCTGGCAGCCTCTTCCCGTTCCTGTTCATCACCATCGCCTGCGGCGCGGTGTCGGGCTTTCACTCCCTGATCTCATCCGGCACGACGCCGAAGATGATCGAGAACGAAAGCCAGATCCGCTTCATCGGCTACGGCGCGATGCTGGCTGAATCCTTCGTGGCCATCATGGCGATGATTGCCGCTACGGTCCTGCATCCCGGCGTGTATTTCGCCATGAACAGCCCCGCCGCGCTGATCGGCACCGACGCTGTGAGCGCCGCGCAGGTGATTTCGAACTGGGGCTTCGTCGTCACGCCCGATCACCTGACGCAGCTCGCCAAGGATGTCGGCGAAAACACGCTTCTGTCGCGCACGGGCGGCGCGCCGACGCTCGCCGTCGGCATGGCGCAGATCCTCGCCGGCTTCCTCGGCGGCCAGACCATGATGGGCATCTGGTATCACTTCGCGATCCTGTTCGAGGCCCTGTTCATCCTGACGACGGTGGATGCCGGTACGCGCGTCGCCCGTTTCATGATCCAGGACAGCATCGGCAGCGTCGTTCCGCGCTTCAAGAACACGGAAAGCTGGGCGAACAACGTCATCGGCTCCGCGCTCGCGGTTTCGGCCTGGGGATACTTCCTCTATCAGGGCGTGGTCGACCCGATGGGCGGCATCAACACGCTGTGGCCGCTGTTCGGCATCTCGAACCAGATGCTCGCCGCCATCGCGCTGATCCTGTGCACCGTCGTCCTGTTCAAGATGAAGCGCGAGCGTTACGCGTGGGTCACGCTGATCCCGACGACATGGCTGCTCGTCTGCACCATGACGGCGGGCCTCCAGAAGCTGTTCCACCCCGACCCGAAGATCGGCTTCCTCGCGCAGGCGGCCCGCTTCGAGACCGCGCTCGCGGAAGGCAAGATCCTCGCGCCTGCGAAGTCGGTCGGGCAGATGAACCAGATCATCTTCAACAACTACGTGGACGCGGTCATGTCGGGCCTGTTCGTGCTCGTCGTCGCATCGATGGTGGTCTTCGGTGTCGTCGCCATGTGGCGCGCGCTCGGCTCGCCGAAGCCGACCGCCATCGAGATCGGCGGTGGTCCGCTGCCGAGAGCGGCCGAGTAACGGGAGACAGGAAGTACGTCATGCAGCAGAAAGCCGGTTTCTGGAAAATGGCGGCCCAGACCGCCCGTCTCATGGTCGGCATCCCCGACTACGAGACCTATCTCGAACATCGGCGCGCCCGCCACCCGGGCGAGCCCGTCATGTCGTGGGAGGAGTTTTTCAAGGAACGGCAGGACGCCCGCTACAAGGGCAAGGGCCGCTTCCGCTGCTGCTGACGTGAAGTCGGCATCCAACCATTGAGAGGCCGTCACGCCTTTACGGCGACGGCCTCCCGCTTTTTCCGGGTGCCGAGCAACACGCCTGCCACGATGAGCGCGAAGCCCGCCGCGTGGAACAGGTGAAGCTGTTCGCCGAGCGCGAGAGTCGCCAGCAGCGCTCCTAACACCGGCACGAGGAACAGGAAAAGGCCCGTGTTCGCCGGGCCCATGAGTTCGACCGAGCGGTTATAAAAGACGTAGGCCAGAATGCTCGGAAAAATCGACACGTAGATGATGGCCGCCACCGCCGCTTCGTCCCAAACGGGCCGATAGCCCGCGCTCCATTCCCAAGCCATGAGAGGTGCATTGCCGACCGCCGCCACGGCGTAGGTTACGAAATTGAAGCTCTGCCAGCTGATGCTCGGCCGCAATCTCACGCAGGCCGTGTAGATCGCCCAGGACAGCATCGACGAAATGATGAACACGTCGCCGGGGTTGAAGCGAAACGACGCGAGCGAGGCGAGGTCGCCTTTCGCGATGACGATGAGCACGCCCGCGAAGCCCGACGCCAGCCCCACGATCTGCAACCGCCCGATGCGGTCGCCGAACAGCGCCCATGCGGAAAGCGCAATGAACATCGGCCCAGCCGCGTTGAGCACGAGCCCGTTGAGCGCCTCCGTCGAGGTCAGGCCGATATAGGACAGCGTGTTGTAGGCCCCCGCCCCGATCGCGCCCAGAAACAGAAGAATGGCCCAGTGCTCGCGGATCGCGGCACCATCGCGCTTGAGATGTGCCCACGCAAATGGCAGAAAGATCAGCGTCGCCAGCGTCCAGCGCAAACAGGCCAGCGTGATCGGCGGAACATGCCCCGCGATTGCGCGCCCGAGAACGAAGTTTCCCGCCCAGAAGATCGTAGTCAGCGTCATGAGAAGACGCGGCCGGTCGAAGAATGGCGTCAAGGCAAGTTCCTTCAGGTAGGGATCTGGACGAGCGACGATTTGGTTTCAAGCCCATGCGCGCCCGGCATGGCAATGTCTTGTGGCATGGGCTAGATTGGGCGCTTTGGAAGACATCCGGGGAACGAGATGGCAAATGTGGTCGTGGTCGGCTCGCAATGGGGCGACGAAGGTAAAGGCAAAATCGTCGATTGGCTATCCGAACGCGCGGACATCGTGGTGCGTTTTCAGGGCGGCCACAATGCCGGACATACGCTCGTCATCGACGACAAGACCTACAAGCTTTCGCTTCTGCCCTCCGGCGTCGTTCGCGGCAAGCTTTCTGTGATCGGCAATGGCGTCGTCGTCGATCCGTGGGCGCTGGAGCATGAAATAGCAGAGGTTGCGAAGCTCGGCGTTAACGTAACACGCGACAATCTCCGCATCGCGGAAAATGCAACGCTGATCCTTCCTCTCCACCGCGAGCTTGACGCGCTGCGCGAGAACGCGGCGGGCGCGGGTGCCATCGGCACGACGAAACGCGGCATCGGCCCCGCCTACGAGGACAAGGTCGGCCGCCGCGCGATCCACGCCGTCGACCTGCTCGACCTCAAGACTCTGCCCGCCAAGATCGACCGTGCGCTCGTGCATCACAACGCGCTGAGGCGCGGCCTTGGCCAGCCCGAGATCGACCGCGACGCGCTCCTTGCCGAACTCGTCGCCATCGCGCCCAAGATCGCACCCTATGTCGAGCCGGTCTGGCAGCTTCTCGACCGCTACAAGCGCGAAGGCAAGCGTATCCTGTTCGAGGGCGCGCAAGGCTCGCTGCTCGACGTCGATCACGGCACCTACCCTTACGTGACATCGTCCAACACGGTCGCGTCCAACGCGGCCACGGGGTCGGGGCTCGGCGCAAGCTCCATCAATTATGTGCTCGGCATCACGAAGGCCTACACGACGCGCGTCGGTCAGGGACCGTTCCCCACCGAACTCACCTGCGAGGCGGGTCAGCGGCTCGGCGAACGCGGCCACGAATTCGGCACCGTCACCGGGCGCGCGCGCCGCTGCGGCTGGTTCGACGCCACGCTCGTCCGCCAGACGATCAAGGTTTCCGGCATGAACGGCATCGCGCTGACGAAGCTCGACGTGCTCGATGGCTTCGACGAGATCAAGGTGGCTGTCGGTTATCGGCTCGGCCACGCCGAGATCGACCGTCTGCCGGCATCGCAGGAAGCGCAGGCGAGCGTGCAGCCGATTTATGAGGTCATGCCGGGCTGGCAGGAATCGACGCAAGGGGCGCGCTCATGGGCGGATCTGCCCGCGCAGGCCATCAAATATGTGAAGCGGCTGGAGGAACTGATCGAGGCGCCGGTGGCGCTTTTGTCGACGAGCCCCGAGCGCGCTGACACCATCCTCGTCCACGATCCCTTCCAGGATTGAAATCTATAGCCCGCACCAGCGCACGATGAGGTCGGTGTAGATCGCCTCGGCCTCCTCGATGCGCTGGACGGAGCACCATTCGTCGGTCTGGTGCGCCTGCTCCGGCTCACCGGGGCCGAGGATCACCACGGGCGGATTGCCCATGCCGGGCTTCAGCGCACCCGCATCGGTGAAATAGGGCGCGCCGCCGAATGTCGGTTCGGCGCCCGTCACCTCTCCCACCACATGAATGACGTCCGCCATCCACGGGTCGTTCGGGTCGGTCCATACCGGGTCAGCCGTGCTCGTGACGTGGAAGGACACGCACCCGCCTGCCGCGCGCGTGAAGCGCTCCACAAGCTCCTTGCGATCGAGGCCGGGCACGATGCGCACGTCGACGCCGATCCGCGCCTCGTCCGGCACCGAGTTCACGTTCATGCCGCCCTTGAGCCAGCCGACATTCGCGGTCGGGCGTCCGAGCACGGGGTGCGCGTCGCCCGAGAAGTCGAACTTTTCAAGCGCCAGGGCCGCGCGCGCCGCCTTGTAGACCGCGTTGACGCCCTGCTCAGGCATGGAGCCGTGCGCGGTCACGCCCTTCGCCACGCCTTCGAGCCAGAACACGCCCTTGTGCCCGGCAAGCGGGCGATTGGCCGTCGGCTCGCCGATGACGATCGCTCCGGCGGGCGGCAGAAGCCCGTGCTTCTTCATGTGGTTCGAGCCTTCGCAGCCGCGCTCCTCCCCCGCCGTGATGACGAGCACGAGGCCGGGCGTGCCTTCGAGACGCGGCGCGAGCTTCACCGCCGCCGCGACGAAAGCCGCGACGCCGCCTTTCATGTCGCTCGACCCGCGTCCATGGACACGGCCAAACGCCAGTTCGCCGCCGAACGGCTCGACCGTCCACGGCGCGGCACCCAGCGGCACGACATCGGTATGGCCGGAAAAGCAGATCGGGCGCTTCTCGGACGTGCCGCCGATGACGGCGATGAGGTTCTCGCGGTTCTCGCCGATGCACGGATGTTTGATCGAGAAGCCGGCCGCGTCGAGGATGCCGCCGAGATAGCGCGCGCACGGGGCTTCGTTACCCGGCGGGTTGACGGTGTCGAAGCGGATCAACTCTTGCGTGAGATGGATGGCGGAAATCATGCGGCTGCGCGCTCTTCTTGGCGGAAACGCACTACGCTACCGCATGTCGCCTTGCGCGGGAATAGCGGAAGCGGTTGCGCCGCTCATGCCGACCTGTGATCGCTCAATCTATCCATCTGCTTTGACGCCGCTATAACGCGAGCCTAAGCCGCGCCGCCGGCTTCCGTCTTGAGCCACGCCGCGCAGCACGCCTTCGCGAGGTCGCGCACGCGTAGGATATAGCTCTGCCGCTCGGTCACCGAGATCACGCCGCGCGCGTCGAGCAGGTTGAAGATGTGGCTCGCCTTGATGCACTGGTCGTAGGCGGGCAGAACCTGCAAATGGCGCGCGCCCTCTTCCTTCGGCTCGCCCGCCGCGAGCAGCGCCTTGCATTCCTTCTCGGCGTCGCGGAAGCGCTGGAGCAGGATCGCGGTGTCGGCGAACTCGAAATTGTGCCGCGAATATTCCTGCTCGGCCTGACGGAACACATCGCCGTAGAGCACGCGCTTGTCGTCGTCGCGGCCGTTGTAGTTCAGCTTGTAGACGCTATCGACATTCTGGATGTACATCGCGAGACGTTCGAGGCCGTAGGTGAGTTCGCCCGCCACGGGATCGCAGTCGAAGCCGCCCACCTGCTGGAAATAGGTGAACTGCGACACTTCCATGCCGTCGCACCACACTTCCCAGCCGAGCCCCCACGCGCCGAGCGTCGGGCTTTCCCAGTCGTCCTCGACGAAGCGGATGTCGTGCACGCGCGGGTCGATGCCGAGGCGGACGAGGCTTTCGAGGTAAAGCTCCTGAATGTTCTCGGGCGACGGCTTCAGGATCACCTGAAACTGGTAATAATGCTGGAGCCGGTTCGGGTTCTCTCCATAGCGCCCGTCCTTCGGCCGCCGCGACGGCTGAACGAAAGCCGCATGCCACGGCTTCGGCCCCAGCGCGCGCAGCGTCGTCGCCGGGTGGAACGTGCCCGCGCCCACTTCCATGTCGTAGGGCTGAAGAATGACGCAGCCCTGCTCCGCCCAGTAATGCTGGAGCGTGAGGATCAGATCCTGAAAGGAATGCGCGGGATCGAGCGTCGTCGTGGGCTTCACGTGTTTCATGGGGCTGAACCGATGGATGCGATTTGCGCGCACGGTAGCCGCGTTTTGGCGTCGGAACAACGCGTTTAGCGTTAGAAAACGCACTGCGAGCTTTGCAATAAACGTTTTTTGCGTTTTGAATGGATCCTCTCCGCATAGCGCAGCCGGTAGTCCAGTTTGCATTTGCCAACGCAGAGCTTATGTCAGCGGCGATGCAGCATATTACAATGCATATCGCGCCTGCGCTCACGCTCGCGAACCTCATCACGACGTCGCGCATCGCTGCCGCCGTGTTGCTCGCCCTTGCGGCGGTGAGCGGATGGCCAACGACGCTTGTCGCCGCGCTCGTCGCCTATGCCGCCGCTTCCGATGCGCTCGACGGCATGGCGGCGCGGGCACGCGGCGAGGTCACGGCCTTCGGCGCAATGTTCGACCAGTTCGCCGACAAGATCTTCATCGCGACCGCGCTCGCCCTCCTCATCGCGAACGGCGCGATCTCGGGCGCCGACGTGCTGGCCGCGCTTGCGATCCTCGCCCGCGAGGGCGCCGTTCTCGCCCTTCGCCATGAGGCACGGCGCAACGGCATGGCCGCTCCGGTGAGCGCGCTGGCCAAGGTCAAGACCGCCTCTCAATATCTCGCGGTGTTTCTCATTTTTGCCGCCGCCATCGAACCGCCGTCGCTTGTTCTCCTCGAAGCCGGCCTCGCCGCGCTGTGGATCGCGGCGGGTTTGAGCCTCTTCACCGCCGCCACGTATCGTCTTCGCATGCGGGAGCGCAAATGGACGTGACGATCAAATATTTCGCCTGGATGCGCGAGCGCGTCGGCGTGCCGGAAGAACGCGTCGCGCTGCCCGCGCATGTGGCGACTGTCGCGGACGTCGTCGCCTGGCTCGCGACGCGCGGCGAAAATTACGCCGCCGCCTTCGCGAAGCCGCACCTCGTCCGCGCCGCCGTCGATCAAATTCACGCCTCGCATGAGACTACTGTCTTAGGCGCGCGGGAAATCGCGTTCTTCCCACCCGTAACCGGTGGATGATATGACGTGCCCCAGCATCTTCGGACGGGGAAAACCATGAGCAAGGCACGTCAGGGCAACTATTTCGAGGATTTCAGGCTTGGGCAGGTGATAGCGCACGCCACGCCGCGCACGGTCACGGCGGGCGACGTCGCGCTCTACACCGCGCTTTACGGCCCGCGCTTCGCGGTGCAGTCGTCGGATGCCTTCGCGAAGGCCATCGGTTATCCGGCCGCACCCATCGACGACCTGCTCGTGTTCCACATCGTTTTCGGCAAGACGGTGCCGGATATCTCGCTGAACGCGGTGGCGAACCTCGGCTACGCGGAACTGCGCTTCCTGAAGCCGGTGTTCCCCGGCGACACGCTGTCGTCCACATCCGAGGTGATCGGCCTCAAGGAAAATTCCAACAAGCAGTCCGGCGTCGTTTACGTCCGCACCACGGGGCGCAACCAGTCAGGCGCGCCCGTGCTGGAATATGTTCGCTGGGTGATGGTGAAGAAGCGAGACGAAGCCGCGGAGGCGCCCGCGCCGCACGTGCCGAGCCTCAAGGCCGCCGTCGATCCGTCGGAACTCGGCGGTGCGCTTCCGCCACTCACGCTGGAAGGCTACGACACGAAGCTTTCCGGCAACGCGGCGCGCTGGGGAGATTACGAAATCGGCGAGAAGATCGATCACCTCGACGCCATGACGCTCGAAGAGGCCGAGCACCAGCTTGCGACGCGGCTCTACCAGAACACGGCGAAGGTGCACTTCAACCTGCACGAACAGGCCCAAGGCCGCTTCAAGCGCCGGCTCATCTATGGCGGCCACATCATCTCGCTCGCTCGGGCGCTTTCGTTCAACGGTCTTGAGAACGCGTTCCACGTCGCCGCGATCAATGCGGGGCGGCACGTCTCTCCGGCATTTGCGGGCGACACCGTCTATGCGTGGAGCGAGGTGCTCGACAAGCAGCCGCTGCCGGGGCGCGACGATGCGGGCGCGCTCAGGCTGCGCCTCATCGCGGCGAAGGACAAGCCCTGCGCCAGCTTCCCATACAAGGCTGGGGAGCAATACGACGCGTCCGTGCTGCTCGATCTCGACTACTGGGCCGCGCTCCCGCGCTGAGTCCGCAGCGGGTCCGGCGGCGCGAAACGGCTCGTCAAGGATGCCCGCCAGGCTGCGACCCGTCGCCGCCATGGCTGGCATACGCTTAGCGTGAACGTGACAGCGCAGCCCGCAAACCTTTGCTGCGCTTGCGGTTGAGCGCGATCACAAGACGGCGAGACGGCGGGAGCGCGGCAAATTGGATTTCCATTTCGCTGCCAGAGCCTGTATGGAAGTTGCAAATTCTTGGACTGGTTCTAGAACCTCGTCCGGATCACAGTCCCGCCCGGATCTTGTCGCCGAAAGCCTTAGCGGTTCCGCGCCGCCGTTTGTTGCTGCCCGTCGGCCTGAGCGATATAGTCCGGGGCGTTAAGAAAAACTGCATCGAGGGTTAAGAAGGATTGCATGATGGCGGAAGCCAAGCCTATCGCGGACACACGGCCGCTGGCGCCGAAACCGATGTCTCCCCATCTTTCGATCTACCGTTTCAAGATCAACATGATCCTTTCGATCATGCATCGCGTGACGGGGATCACGAACTATTTTGGCAGCCTCATCCTCGCGGTCTGGATCGCGTCGGCGGCGACAAGCGAACAGGCCTTCAATACGGTCAGTTCTTACCTCGCGACACCGCTCGGTCTCGTCATCCTCATCGGCTTCACCTGGTCCGTGATGCACCACATGCTCGGCGGCATCCGTCACTTCATCTGGGATGTGGGCTGGGGTTTCACCAAGCCCGCCGTCAAGTTCCTGTCCTGGGCGACGCTGTTCGGCTCGCTCACGCTGACGGCGATCATCTGGGGTTACGCACTTTCGCACTGGGGCCACGCCCTTTCGCTTGGGGGGGCCCGCTGATGCCTTCGACGACCTACAGAACGGAACTCAAGAAAGTCCGCGGCCTCGGCTCTGCCATCGGCGGCCCAGGCACGGACCACTTCTGGGCGCAGCGGCTCACGGCTGTCTCGAACCTCTTCGTGGTGGCGTTCCTCGTCTATACCGGGCTCACGCTCGCGGGCGCGCCGATTGGGGAAGTGAAGGCGTTCTTCGGCCACCCCTTCAACGCGATCGCGTCGATCCTCGTGGTGATCTCGACCGCCATCCATATGCGCCTCGGCATGCAGGTTCCGGTGGAGGAATACATGCCCCACGGCCTCAAGGTTCCGTTTCTCTTCCTGAACACCTTCTTCGTGATCGTGATCGCCGTCGTCGGCGTGCTGTCGATCCTGAAGCTTTTCCTTGGAAATTAGTCTCATGGCGGATGCAAAACTGAACGGCGTCGCCGCTCCCACGGTGAACGGGCGCGCGTACAAGATTCACGATCACACCTTCGACGTGGTCGTGGTCGGCGCTGGCGGCGCGGGCCTTCGCGCGACACTCGGCTGTGCACAGGCGGGCCTCAAGACGGCCTGCGTGACGAAGGTTTTCCCCACGCGCTCGCATACCGTTGCGGCCCAGGGCGGCATCGCGGCCGCGCTCGGCAACATGGGTCCGGACGACTGGCGCTGGCACATGTACGACACCGTGAAGGGGTCGGACTGGCTCGGCGATCAGGACGCAATCGAATATCTCTGCCGCAACGCGCCCGCCGCCGTGTACGAGCTTGAACATTACGGCATGCCCTTCAGCCGCACCGAGGCGGGCAAGATCTACCAGCGTCCGTTCGGCGGCATGACCACCGAATTCGGCGAAGGCCCGCCGGCACAGCGCACCTGCGCCGCCGCCGACCGCACCGGCCACGCCATGCTGCACACGCTCTACGGCCAGTCGCTTCGCTATTCGGCCGACTTCTTCGTGGAGCACTTCGCGCTCGACCTCATCATGGACGACGGCATCTGCCGGGGCGTGATGTCGCTCTCGCTCGAAGACGGCTCGATCCACCGCATTCGCGCGAAGAAGACGATCATCGCAACGGGCGGTTATGGCCGCACCTATTTCTCGGCCACGTCCGCGCATACCTGCACGGGCGACGGCAACGCCATGGTGCTGCGCGCGGGGCTTCCGCTGCAGGACATGGAGTTCGTGCAGTTCCACCCGACCGGCATCTACGGCGCGGGCGTGCTCATCACCGAGGGCGCACGCGGCGAGGGCGGCTACCTCACCAACTCGCAAGGCGAGCGCTTCATGGAGCGCTACGCGCCGCATGCGAAGGATCTGGCCAGCCGCGACGTGGTTTCGCGCTCGATGACCATCGAGATCCGCGAGGGGCGCGGCGTCGGCCCGAACAAGGACCACATCTATCTCCACCTCGACCATCTCGACCCGAAGATCCTCGCCGAGCGTCTGCCCGGTATCACCGAGAGCGCGCAGATCTTCGCGGGCGTGGACCTTCGCCGGCAGCCGATCCCGGTTATCCCGACCGTCCACTACAACATGGGCGGCATCCCGACGAACCACTTCGGCGAAGCGATCAACCCGCGCGCGGGCGACCCGGATGCGACGATCCCCGGCCTGATGGCCATCGGCGAAGCATCCTGCGCGAGCGTGCACGGCGCGAACCGCCTCGGCTCAAACTCGCTGATCGATCTCGTGGTGTTCGGCCGCGCTGCGGCGCTGCGCTGCGCCGAGACCATCGAGAAAGGTCAGCATCCGAACCTCGCGGCGAACGCAGGCGAGGAAGCCATCGCCCGCCTCGACCGCTTCCGCCACGCCAACGGCTCGACGCCCACCGCCGTGCTTCGCGGCAAGATGCAGCGCATCATGCAGAACAATTGCGCGGTGTTCCGGCAGGCGGACGTGCTCGAAGAGGGCGTGCGGCTCATCAAGGAGGTGTGGGATGGCATCGAGGACGTTCGCGTCACCGACCGCTCGCTCGTCTGGAACACGGACCTCACCGAGACGCTCGAATTCAACAACATGATCGGCCTGGCGCTTGCCACGGTGACGGGCGCGCGTGACCGGCAGGAAAGTCGCGGCGCGCATGCCCGCGAGGACTTCCCGAACCGGGACGATCAGAACTGGATGAAGCACACGCTCGCCTATGGCGACGACGAGAAGCGCACGGTGACGCTCGACTATCGCCCGGTGCATACGCACACGCTGACAAACGACGTGCAGTACATCCAGCCGAAGGCACGCGTTTACTGAACGCATTCGTCGGCTCAAGGCTTTCGCAAAGAAATCATGGCCGGGGCTTTTCCCCGGCCATTTTCGTTCCTGCGCTCGCTCCGGCGGCGTTCGCAATGACCTACGCGCGCCCGAACCAGAAGCCCGCAGCCGCCAGACACGCCAGGGCCGCTACGTTTACGTAATAGGTGACCGAAACCGCAAACCATGCCGGGCGGCCGAACTGCTTTTTTGCGAGCAACCAGAGCGCGACAGGCAGCGTCAGCAGCGGCAGAAGCGTCGGCGCGAACACCACAGCGCCCAGCGCGCAAAGTACCGTTGGTATCGCATCGTCGATAAGAGCGTCGTAGCGCGTTAAGACCGCGTCCGCCGGATAAGTGCCGTCTTCATTCGGCGCGATGGCCTTGCGCGCCTGCCCAATGAAGAACAGGAAAAAGAACACCCCCGAAATCGCGGCGGCATCGACGACCCAGCCGGGCGGCTTTGACGAGAACACCGCCGCCCCGAAGCCCACGAACGGCTCTGTCGCCGCCCGCCACGCCTTCAGGATCGGCATGGAAAGCTCGCCGAACGCAAGCCCGAACGTGCTCTCCAGGATCGACAGGACCGCCAGGCTTTCCACCAGCAAGGCGGCGCAGAACACGGCGTCGGCCGCGATTGCCCTCAGCATTTCGATCGCTTCCCCTTCGACCGCCCATGATTAAAAGACGGTAAGACTTGCCCGTTATCCTTACCGCTCTCTTTGAGCGCGAGGATTTCTCCTGCATACTCCGGACTGTCGAAAACGGAAATCCGGCTGTTGCAGAATACGATGGCGCCACGATTCCTTTTCGGCTTCGCGCCGACGAGATATCCTTTGTCACATGCGCAGGGTTTCATGCGCGCGAGTGTCAAACCGGTAGGGGTCGGAATGGCAAGCTTCGCCGCCGAAGCATCGCCATGAACGGCGGTTACGTCGTGCGGGCCCCAAACGCCGGCGCCATGGCGCTGGCGGTCAGCAGGACAAACCCAGGCGGGGATTTTGATGTTTCGTAAAGTGTTAGCGGGCCTTGTGCTTTTCGCCGTCGCAGCAGCGGTGGCGCTTATGGCCGAACCTTCGCCGAACCGTGCCCCTCAGGCCGCGCCCGCGCCGGCCGCCATCGCCGTCGCGACCGTGCCCGCGCGGATGCGCGACGTGCCGGTGCTCCTTTCCGGCATCGGCGCAGTCGAGGCGTTTCAGATCGTGCAGATACGCTCCCGCGTGGATGGAACGCTCGACAGGGTGAATTTCACCGAAGGCCAGCTCGTCAAGAAGGGCGACGTCCTCGCGATCATCGATCCGCGCCTCTACCGCGCCGCGCTCGACTCCGCCAGAGCGAAGCTCTCGCAGGACAAGGCGCAACTCGCATCCGACGAGAAAGACTTGAGCCGCAGCGTCCAGCTTTCGACGCAGCGCTTTGCCTCGCAGCAGACGGTGGACCAGCTTACCGCGAAAGTCGATATCGGCCGCGCGCTCGTGCAGGCCGATGAAGCCGCCATCCGCACCGCCGAAACCAACCTCAGCTACACGACGATTACCGCCCCCTTTGACGGCAGGATCGGCATTTCCTCGGTTCACGCCGGAAACATCGTCCGCGCGAACGACCAGACCTTCATCGCCGAACTCACGCAGGTCGATCCGATCTCCCTCGTCTTTACCCTGCCCGAAGCGAGGCTCCCCCTCGTCCGCGAGGCGCAGAAGGCCGGGCCGGTTTCGGTTATCGCTCTCGATCACGATGCGAAAGAGCCGGTGGCGAGGGGCAAGCTGAGCGTCATCGACAACAAGGTCGACCAGACCACCGGAACGATCCGCCTCAAGGCGACGTTCGACAACAGGAACGATGCGCTGTGGCCGGGCCAATATGCGCCCGTGCTCGTCGAGGCGGGGGTGCGAAGGAATGCGGTGACGGTGCCTACCGCTGCCGTCCAGCGCGGACCGAACGGCCTTTATGTGTGGATCGCAACCCCTGAGCGGCGTGCGCAGATGGTCGCCGTCGAAACCGGGCCGAGCCATGACGATGAAACGGTGATCGCGAAGGGCGCAACCGAAGGCGATCTCGTGATCGTCTCAAACCACTACCGCTTGCGCCCCGGCATCGAGATCGAGCCCAAGGCGAAGCCCGTGGCTGCCACCGACGCCGCGGGCCGCACATGAGCCTTTCAACGCCCTTCATTCTTCGCCCCGTCGCCACCACTCTCATGATGGCGGCCATTGTGCTTTCGGGAGTGGCAGCCTTCTTCTACCTGCCGGTTGCGCCGCTGCCGCAGGTCGACTTCCCGACGATCCAGGTTTCGGCGCAGCTTCCGGGCGCGTCCGCGCAAACCATGGCTTCCTCGGTCGCGACCCCGCTCGAACAGCAGTTCGGCCAGATCGCGGGCGTGACGCAACTCACCTCCACGAGCACGCTCGGCAATACGCAGATCAACATTCAGTTCGAACTGGACCGCAACATCGACGCGGCGGCCCAGGACGTGCAGGCCGCGATCACGGCCGCCGGGCGAAAGCTGCCCACCTCGCTCAGTTCGCCGCCGAGCTACCGCAAGTTCAATCCTGCCGATCCGCCGATCATCATCCTGTCGGTGACGGCGGACACGCTCCCAATAACCGAAGTCAGCGATCAGGCTGAAAACATCCTCGCCCAGCAGATCTCGCAAATCCGGGGCGTGGCCAATGTGAATATCGGCGGACAGCAGAAGCCGTCCGTGCGCGTGCAGGTCGACCCGGAGCGGCTGGCATCGCGCGGCCTGACCCTCGAAGACGTGCGCGCCATGCTCGGCACGATTACCGCCGATGCCGCCAAGGGCACCGTTCAGGGCGTGGAGCAAAGCTTCACCATCGCGGCGAACGATCAGATCGTGAAGCCCGAGGATTACGAAAAGGTCATCCTCGCCTATCGCAACGGCGCGCCGATCCGCGTCGCCGATGTGGGCCGCGCCGTGGCGGGGCCGGAGAATACGCTTTCGGGCGCATGGGCGAACGGCAACCGCGCGGTGCTGCTCGTCGTCTTCAAGCAGCCGGGCGCCAATGTCATCGAGACGGTCGACGCGATCAAGGCGGCGCTGCCGAAATTCGCAAGCGTGATCCCGGCTGGCGTCAAGGTCGACATCATGAACGACCGGACGGAAACAATCCGCGCGTCGGTGCACGAGGTCGAGTTCACGCTCGTGCTCACCATCGGGCTCGTGGTGCTGGTCGTTCTCCTGTTCCTGCGCAACGTCCGTGCCACGCTGATCGCGAGCGCCATTGTCCCGATCTCGCTCATCGGCACGTTCGCCGTCATGTATGTCGCGGGCTTCAGTCTCGACAATCTGTCGCTCATGGCGCTCGTCATCGCGGTCGGCTTCGTGGTGGATGACGCCATCGTGGTCGTCGAAAACATCGTCCGCCATGTCGAGGACGGCGAGCCGCCCTTCCGCGCGGCGCTGAAAGGCGCGAGCGAGATCGGCTTTACCGTGATGTCGATCAGCCTTTCGCTTGTCGCGGTGTTCATCCCGCTCCTGCTCATGGGCGGAATCATCGGGCGGCTGATGCATGAATTCGCGATGACCGTCACGGTCACCATCGCGGTTTCGGTCGTGGTCGCGCTGACGCTCACGCCCATGTTGTGCTCGCGCTTCCTGACGCCGCACGCCGAGGAACGGCCGGGTTTCCTCTCCCGCGCGGTCGGCAGCTTTTTGGAAACGCTTCAGGCGGGCTATGCGCGCACCCTCGACGTGGCGCTGCGCTTCCGGCTGTTTACGCTCATGGTGTTTTTCGCAACCCTTGGACTGACGGTTTATCTTTTCATTGTCATTCCCAAGGGCTTCTTCCCCGTGCAGGATACCGGCTCCATCGGGGCCATCACGGACGCGCCGCAGGACATCTCCTTCGACGAGATGGTGCGGCGTCAGCGGGCGCTGGCCGATATCATCGCCGAAGATCCCGACATAGCGACCGTGGCCTCCTACCTCGGATCGTCTCCCGGAGCCACGCTGAATTCCGGGCGTATCTTCATCCGGCTCAAGCCTTGGGGCGAACGCAAGGGTACCGCGCTCGATATCGTCAACCGTCTGCGCCCGAGGCTCGCCGAAGTACAGGGCGCGGCGGCATTTCTGTCACCCGCGCAGGACATCACCGTCGGCGCGCGGACGTCGCGCGCGCTCTACCAGTACACGCTTCAGGACGCGAGCCTCGAAGAACTGAACGAGTGGACGCCCCGGATCGTCGAGAAGCTCAAGACGGTGCCCGCGCTCGCCGACGTTTCGACGGATCTTCTGATCAACGCACCGCAGCTTTCAGTGAGGATAGACCGCGACCGCGCCTCGCTTTACGGCATCACGCCCCAACATATCGACGCAACGCTCAACAGCGCGCTCGGTCAGCGCCAGGTGGTTCAATACTACACGCAGCTTTCCACCTACAATGTGGTGCTCGAAATCCTGCCGGAGCTTCAGGCGCAGCCGGACGTATTGAACCGCATCTATGTGCGCTCGCCGAATACGGGGCAGATGCTGCCTCTGTCTACGCTCGTCACCTTCGACACGGATAAAACCGGCTACCTGTCCATCACTCACCAGAGCCAGTTTCCGTCCGCTACCGTGTTCTTCAACCTGAAGCCCGGCGTTGCGCTGGGCGAAGCTGTCACGGCGGTGAACGCGGCAATGGCGGAGATCGGCGCGCCAACGACGCTGGTCGGCAGCTTCCAGGGCAACGCGCAGGCCTTCCAGGATTCGCTGCGCACCACGCCGATCCTGATCGTGGCCGCGCTCGTCACCGTCTACATCATCCTCGGCATGCTCTACGAGAGCTTCATTCATCCGCTCACGATCCTGTCGACGCTGCCGTCGGCGGGGGTCGGAGCGCTGCTCATGCTGATGGCGTTCGGCTTCGACCTCTCGGTGATCGGCATCATCGGCATCATCCTGCTGATCGGCATCGTGAAGAAGAACGGCATCATGATGGTCGACTTCGCCATCACGGCGGAGCGGCAACGCGGGCTGTCGGCCGAGGCATCGATCCGCGAGGCGGCGCTGCTCCGCTTCCGCCCGATCCTGATGACGACGGCGGCGGCGCTGCTGGGCGGCGTGCCGCTGATGCTCGGAACGGGCTCCGGCTCGGAGCTGCGCCAGCCGCTCGGCTACGCCATGGTGGGCGGCCTCGCGCTGAGCCAGATCCTCACGCTTTACACGACGCCGGTGATTTATCTTTATCTCGACAAGCTGCAAAGTCGGCTTACGCGCGGGACGAAAGCGGCTCATGAGGCCACGCAGGAGGAGGCGCTTGAGCCCGAACTGGCCGACGCGCTCCCCGAGCCGTCGAGGAAGGCCGCGGAGTGACGCCCTCCCGTAATCGCTTCATTGCGATTTATCTCAAAACCCGGAGAGGACGCGTTTCCGGCCCGCCGATAATGCGGCCGATGAAATTCGGAGCGTGACGACCGGCCACGCTCCGAAGCATCGATCCGCGATCAGTCTTCCAGCAGCGAACGCAGCATCCACGCGGTCTTTTCGTGGACGTCGAGGCGCTGAGTCAGGAGGTCGGCGGTCGGCTGGTCGTTCGCCTCTTCGAGAAGCGGGAACAGATCGCGCGCGGTGCGGGCCGTCGCCTCCTGCGCGTCGACGAGATGGCGCACCATCTCCATCGCCTTCGGCACGCCCGTCACTTCCTTGATGGAGGTCAGCTTGCCGAACTCTGCATAGGTGCCGGGCGCCGGGAAGCCGAGCGCGCGGATGCGCTCCGCGATGAGGTCGAGCGCGTTCCACTGCTCGGTATATTGCTGCATGAACATCACGTGGAGCGTGTTGAACATCGGCCCGGTCACGTTCCAGTGGAAATTGTGCGTCATGAGGTAGAGGCTGTAGCTGTCCGCGAGAAGGTGCGACAACCCGTTTGCAATCTTCTCGCGCTGTTCTTCGGGGATACCGATGTTGATCTGAGGCGCGCGTTTCATATGCTGTCCTTTCGAGTGAACGAGATCAAAAAGGCGATTGCCCGCACCGGCTCATGCCGCAAAGCCGGGTTCGGGAAATCCACTCTCTGGAGCCGGACCCGATCAATGGATCGGCCTCGTCGGCGAACCCTCCGCTTTCCCAGCGAAGACGGCTTCACAGATGGGTCGACCGACCGGAACAGACCCAGGGCGAATATAATGCTCGCCGTCGCGCTTTGTGAGACATCGCGGTTCGTTTGCCAACGGAAACTTGGCCGCAAGGCAGTCAGGGGGCAAAGCGGCGCGCGGCGGATTCAAAAGCGCGCGGCTTGCGGCTTCACCACTTCGCGTCAATCTGTGCGCCGTCGAAGATTTCGGCAAGCCGCCGCCTGACGGGTTCTACCGTTCCTTGCGGAAGTTCGTCTCGCGCGAAGAACCGGCTTTCCACGATTTCGCGGTTCGGCTTCGGCACGTGCGGCCGCTCCCACTCCGGGACGATAAAAACCGCCACGTGATCGTTAGGCATGGTGGAAAAATTTGCGAACAGCCCATGCAGCCGCACGGGGCCCTTGAGGATGACGCCCGCCTCCTCGAACAACTCGCGCGTGAGCGCCGTCTCGGCGGTTTCACGCCACTCGATGCCGCCGCCGGGGAAGTGCCATCCCGGGCGATAGCCGTGGCGCACGAGAAGCACGCGGCCATCGCCGTCGGTCACGACTCCTTGCGCGCCGAGCGTTGCACCGCGCCTGTAGCGCCAGTACGTGGCAATGACGCGTATTGCTAATTTACCGGGCATGGCGTGCGGACTGATGGTTGAGCTTGACCGGACCATGCGGCGCGCCGCCGCGCATTGCAAGCGCCGTATCGGCAAGCGCCGTATCGGGATGAGCGTCGCCGGCTTTATCGTGTGTCGGTCAAGTCTCGCGCGCGAAATCGCTCGTCCACACACCGCGCGCCGCGCATCACACCCCGATGATTTGCTTTGCGCGGCGCGTGAGATACAAGTGTTGCTCGACTTACGACGGATCGAGCCAGCGCCTGCCCCCGGACAGCGGCGCGACCGATCCGGGAGATCCTCATGCGCCGCCTCCCCACCGTCAGCCTGCTCATCGCCTGCGCGGCCATCATGCTGGCCATCAACATGGGCATCAGGCAAACCTTCGGCCTCTACATGAAGCCGATCAGCCAGGATCTCGACCTGGACAGGCAGGTGTTTTCGTTCGCGATGGCGCTCATGAACCTCGTCTGGGGCGTGGCGGGGCCGTTTGCGGGCGCGGCGGCGGACAAGTTCGGCTCGCTGCGCGTGGTGCTCGGCGGCACCGCGTTCTACGCGGGTGGCCTCGCGTTGATGGCGACGGCCTCCAGCGGCACCCAACTTGCGCTTGCGGGAAGTCTCGTCGGCATCGGCATCGCGGGCACGGGCTTTTCAGCCGTGTTCGGTGCCGTCGCACGCGCGGCATCGCCCGAGCGGCGCGCCTCGGCGCTCGGTCTCGTGACGATGGGCAGCGCCATCGGCCAGTTCATGGCTTTGCCTTACGCGCATGTGATCCTCGAAGCGACGGACTGGTCGGCCACGCTCTGGATCATGGCGATCACCGCAGCGCTGATCGCTCCGCTCGGCTTTGCGCTGACGAGCGGCGACAGCAGTCCGCATCCCAGCGCGCATTCCGATCAACGTGTCGGCGCGGCGCTGTCGGAGGCGCTTCGCTATCCAAGCTTCCTGCTGCTGACGGCGGGTTTCTTCGTCTGCGGCTTTCACCTCGCGGGCGTCGGCGTACACCTGCCGGCCTTCCTCGCGGACAAGGGCTTCGGGCCGAGCCTCGGAGCGCTGGCCCTCACCATCATCGGCGCCGCGAACATTCTGGGCACATGGGCATTCGGCCGCATCGGCGACATCGCGCCGAAGCACCTGACGCTTGCGGCGCTGTATTTCGCCCGCGCGCTGATCTTCCTGGCCCTCATCTACCTGCCGCTGACCGAAACGGCGGTGCTGATCTACGCCTTCCTGATCGGCCTCCTCTGGCTCGGCACGATCCCGCTCACGAGCGGCCTCATCGTGACGTTTTTCGGCCCGCGCTGGCTGTCCATGCTATACGGCGTCGTGTTTTTCTCGCATCAGGTCGGCAGCTTCATGGGGGCGTGGCTCGGCGGCTGGTTTTATGATACCACCCATTCCTACGATCTTTTGTGGTGGTCGTCGGTCGCCGTCGGGATGCTCGCGGCGCTTTTGCATCTGCCCATACGCGAGGGGCCCTCGCCGAGGCTCGCCGCCGCGCCCGCAGAGTGATGGATGACATGCCGCAGGCCTTGAAATGGAGTTTCATCGCAGCCGTCGCACTCCTTGTCGCGGGAGCGGCATGGATCATGATCGAGCGCGGACCTGCGCTTCTCCTCGATCTCGGCGGCGCGATCGCTGGCTGCTTCTGACAAGCGCCGTAACGGCAACCGGCGTGACGCACATCCGAAAAGCGCGCGGGCGCATCGAGATCCGCACACGAAAACGCACCGAAGCAGGGCGGCCGTTGGTTGTCATCATGACCAGGGCGCCGATCTGCGGCGCGGTCAAAACGCGGCTTGCGCGTGAAATCGGGCCGGTGGCGGCGTCCGCGCTCACGCGCGCCCTGACGGCGAGGCTCCTTCGCGAGCTTGCGCGCGACGCGCGCTTTCGCTGCATGCTGGCGGTCTCGCCTCCAACCGCCACAATGGCGCGTTTTCCGGCGTGGCGCGCGGGCGGGCGCATTCAGCGAATGGCGCAAGTGCGCGGTGATCTCGGCGCGCGGATGCAGGGCTTGCTCGACCGCTGCGAAAAGGGGCCGGTCGTCGTCATCGGCACCGACATTCCGGGCATCGCGCGCGAAATCATCGCGGACGCCTTGCGCCTTTTGCGCCGCGCGGACGCTGTTTTCGGCCCGGCGGAAGATGGAGGTTACTGGCTCGTCGGGCTCAGGCGCCGTCCGAAAATCCTCAAGCCCTTCGCAAATGTCCGCTGGTCGTCGGAACACGCGCTTGCCGATACGCTCGCCAACCTTGAGGGGCGCCGCGTCGCCTTTGCGAAAACGCTGTTCGATATCGATACAGGAGCCGACTACCGGCGCTACCGCCAGCTTGAGAGCGCCGGAACCCGCATCATATTTGCGAAAAATTTATAGAAAATTTGCTATAAGAATGTGGCTTGCGTTCCATGCAAGCAAACCCTCTCGCAGCTGTGCCCGCCCGACACTGGCAAGGGTTGCGAATTCCGGCCGGCCAGGCTGTGCGCCTTGCCGGTCGGGACCGACGAGACCGGGAGGCTCCGAGCAGCGGACCTCCACGCGCACGATCCAGACTTGCCGCATAGACGCGGCAGGCCCGAACAGACCGGCAGAACAGGCGGAACACAGTGGCCGACGACGCAAAGCCCGAGGGTGCCGGAGCACCGAAACCGGAAGCGGGAGCGCCCGCAAATCCTCCGCCCGGCTATATCTTTACGCTCATGCCGGTGCCACCCTCTCCTCCTCAGCCCGATAAGGCAAAGGCCAAGGAAGAGGAAGCAAAACCCTCGCCACCGAAAGACGAAGCGATGGTTCCGCCTCGCCTGCTTTACCTTATCCTGGTCCCGATCGCGCTCTGGGACGTCTACACCACCTATCTCGGCGTTTCGTATTTCTTCGACCTGCCGACGAACCCGGACATCAATCCCGGCCAGTTCGTCTTCGGACTCGTGGTCACGCTGATCGTTTTTCTCTTCGTGGTTACGACGCAGTTCATCCACTCGCTGCCCGCGCATGGCGGCCCGATCCTGATCCTCAAAGGAGCGTGGGCGACTGCCGTGGCCATCGACCTTTACACCGCATGGGACGGGACGCGGCGTATCGTGTTCTACGGCGAGGAAGACGCCGCCAAGGGCGTCGGCGTCGCCATCGTCGCGGCGCTGATCGTGACATCGACGATTTTCCTGTCGCAGCTTCTGCTCGGGAGAAAAGCCAAGGCCTGAGGCGCGCATCTCTTTATGCCGACTTGTCCGGCCCCGTTCTGCCGCGTCGTCTCGACGGCCTTCGCAGTGGCCGAAGCTTCAGAGATCGCCGCAAACGGATGCTGCACGACGCGGTCTCCGCGTCATCGGTCCCGATCTCGCGCAGGCTGATCCAAATTGCGCGCTGATCTACCCGTATCGTTCCACCAGCTTCTCCGGCGGCACGCCGCGCAGGTAGAGCGACAGACACCATAAATTTCGCGCCGACCGCCGGATATAGCCCTGCTCGCGAAACCTCTCGGCGCTCGTGACCGCGTTCGTCTTCAGCATGGCAAGCCGCGTGCGGCCGAGCTTGCGGACGATTTCGACGTCCTCCATCAGCGGGATCGGTGCGAAACCGCCAACCTCGTCGTACAAGTCGCGCGAGATGAGAAGTCCCTGATCGCCGTAAGGGAGCCGGAACAGCGCGCAGCGCACCGCGACGAGGCGCTCCAGAAGACGCGGATTGAAGCCCTCGTCCGCGAGCCGGAATCTGAAGGCCGCCGCGCCCTTTCCCCGCTTCATGAAAGCGAGCGCCTCGTTCGTCCACCCCGCGTCCAGCGCCGTGTCGGCGTGGAGAAAAAGAAGCCATGGCTTGCGCGCCGCATTCGCGCCCGCTCTCAATTGCTGGCCGCGCCCGCGTTCGGCCACAATGAGGCGCGCGCCCGCTTCCTCCGCGATCTGCCGCGTTGCATCGGTGGAGCCGCCGTCACTGACGATCACCTCGCTGACGATGCCCTCGACGGCCGCGTCGAAGATCGAGAGAAAGGTCGCCGGGAGCGTGCGCCCCGCGTTCAGCGTTGGAATGACAACCGAGATCATGGCCGTTTTGTTAACCGATCGCGAGCGCTGTGGAAAGCGAAAAATGTTCTTTATTTGTTCCTCGTTGCGCGCTAGGGTTCAAAGCATGGTCTGGAAGGAAGCGAGATGCGCGACCGGGGAAGAACATGTCGCCGCCGAGCGCAGGCGCGGGCGCGGAGCGGTCTCCAACGCAACCGGGCGTTTCGAGCCCGAGCGGCGCGAGGCGCTGGACGACGGCTGGGATTGTCTCGACGATCTGCCGCATTTCAAGACGGAGGTGCGGGAGGAGCGCGTCAAGACCATCATCGCGCGGAACACTTCGCCCGATATCGGTTTCGATCGCTCGATAAATCCTTATCGAGGCTGCGAACATGGCTGCATTTATTGTTATGCGCGACCGTCCCATGCCTATTGGGGCTGGTCGGCTGGCCTCGATTTCGAAACGAAGCTCGTCGCGAAGGTGAATGCCGCCGAGGCTCTGGAAGCAGAACTCGCCCGGCCCGGTTACGAGCCCGCCACCATCATGATCGGGGCCAATACCGACGCCTATCAGCCCGTGGAACGCGAGCGGAAAATTACACGCGCGGTGCTGGAGGTTCTGGAGCGCAGTTCGCATCCGGTCGCGCTCGTGACCAAGTCGGCGCTCGTCCTTCGCGACATCGACATCCTCGCCCGTCTTGCGAAGCGCGCTCTGGTGCGTGTCGCCATTTCCATCACCACGCTCGACCATCGCCTCGCGCGCCGGATGGAGCCGCGCGCCTCGACGCCCCACCGGCGCCTGGAAGCAATCCGCAAACTCGCGGCGGAGAAAATCCCCGTGGCCGTCATGGCCGCGCCCTTGATCCCCGCCCTCACAGACCACGAACTCGAATCCATCCTGAAGGTGGCGGCGGAAGCCGGCGCTTCGGACGCAGGCTACGTGCTCCTTCGCCTGCCGCTCGAAGTAAGCCCTCTGTTTCAGGAGTGGCTGCGTTCCGAGTTTCCCCATCGCGCCGACCGCGTCATGTCCCTCGTCCGCCAGACGCGCGAGGGCAAGGATTACGTTTCGCGCTTCGGCGAGCGGCACAGTGGAACGGGCCACTACGCGGAACAGATCGCCACGCGGTTTCAGATTGCAACGCGCCGCCTCGATCTTCGCAAACGCGACCTGAGTTTACGCCGCGACCTGTTTCGGCGGCCGGGCGCTCAGCTCAGCCTTTTCTGACGGAGGACAAAGGCGTCATGGAAAGCGCAGCGACGGCAAAAAACGTGCGTATCGCGGTCTGGACGCTTGATTGCGCAAGCGTGGCAGTTCATGAACAGCCAATGCCGCCTCGCTCGACACAAAAGCCCACGCGCCGCCCGGATCTCGCTCTCCAGCGAAAATATGGAGGGCTCGTCGCCGGTGTCGATGAAGCAGGTCGCGGACCATGGGCCGGTCCTGTCGTCGCCGCCGCCGTGATCTTTCACGGCAAGCCTCCGGCGGGCATCAACGACTCGAAGAAGCTCGTTCCCGCGGAGCGCGAAGCGCTGTTTGCGAAGATTTTCGCTGCGGCGCATGTGGGAATCGGCATCGCGCCGGTCGAACTGATCGACGATATCAACATCTACCACGCCACCCATCGCGCCATGTGCGACGCAATTGAAGCGCTGGCGATAGCACCGGGCGCGGCACTCATCGACGGCAATCGCTGCCCGAAGCTCGACATTCCCGTCGAGGCGCTCGTCTCGGGCGATGCGCTCTCGATCTCCATAGCGGCTGCTTCGATCATCGCCAAGGTGACGCGAGACCGGATGATGACGGAACTCGCCTGCGCATTCCCGCCCTACCGCTGGGAGCGCAACAAGGGTTATGGCACCGCGGATCACGCATCGGCGCTCAAGGAGCATGGCGTTACGCCGCATCACAGAAAAAGCTTCCGCCCGGTATGGGAGCGTTTGATGATGGAGGCCGCCGCCTGAGGCTCGATGAAGCTGGCTTTTTGACCGAAAATCGGCTGGAGCGCGCTTCCGAGGTCATCGAACGCGATTGCGCCGACAGACAGGTTTCCAAGCTTCGACGCGCTTTTCATTCTGACTGTAATCGTTATGTTACCGTCTGGCTCTCTCCCGACACAAGGTGTACGGCATGGCGTGCGTGATCGTTTCTCTCGTCCGGGGTTTTCATGCGTAAACTCATCGCCTGGACCATGATTTGCGCCTTGGCGCTGGGGCTGCCGATCCCCGCGTTGCCGGTCGCTTTCGCGCAGACCCCGCGTATCGTCACAATCGACGAGTGCCGCAACCTCACCGACACCGAAGTGCGCGACCGTATCCGCGAACTCGCCACCACCAGCCTCAAGACGGAATTGACGGCGATCGATTACATGACGCTCGTCAATCAGTACTGGGCCAAGGCGGATGTCAACGCGCGTATAGACCGCGAGATCGACGCCGCCGTCGAGGCGGTCCGCGCCGACTCGAGCTGGGCCGACCGCGCGTATTCCACGATCAGCCAGTCCCGCGCCACGCTTTACGCAACAGCCGTCGCCGAGCGCGCCTACACCTCGCAAGCCTTCCGCGACGCGATCAACGAACTGGCGACGGGGGTGGCGAAAGAAGCCGCGTCGCGCATCGAGAAAGCGACGTCGCGAATCTCGAACCCGATCATCGCCTGTGTGCAGACCGCGCTTCAGTCGCGCTATGGGGGCGCTGTCGCGCAGGTCTTCGCACAGGAGAGCCAGCGCAATCTCGACGCCGCCGCCGCCGATCAATCGCCCGCGAAGATCGAGACGGGAGACCTCGTCGCGACGAACGCCGGCTCGATTTCCGGTCTCGTGCTCATCGTGACACGGCGCGTGATCGGAAAAATCGTGCAAAGCGTCGGCACGCGCGTCGCAGGAATGGTGGCGAGCCGGATCGTGTCTTCGGTCGCGGGGCTGGCGGGTCTCGCGCTCATCGCGAAGGATATTTACGACGCGGGCGACGGGGTATTTCCGATCATCGCGGAACGCATGAAGTCCGACGAAACGAAACTTCTCATCAAGGAAGAAATCGGCAAGTCGATCCAGACCGACATCGGCCAGCAGGTGGAAGTCATCGCCGACGAGACGGCGGAGCGCATCTATACTGTTTGGCTCGATTTCCGACAGCAGTACAATCGCCTGCTCGCGCTCAGCGAAAAATCGCCCGCGTTCGCCGATTTCCTCAAGAACAGGCGGCTCGACCAGATCGGACGCCTCGGCCAGATCGTCGACATCGTAAGCGGAACCGAAGGCGGCGAAGCAGCCGTGCTGGCGCGGGTAGCCAACGGTTCGCTCAATCGCGCCTTGCTCGACCTCTCCGATGCGGCGCTTGTGATCGCGGAAGAGCAGAAATCCATCGACAAGGCGCTGCGCTGGACACAGGTCGCCGGGCGCGAACTTCCGCGCGTGGTTGAACTCGGCGTCTATCGCTGGCTGCCGGTCGAGGGACTGACCACCGAGACACTCCAGAAGATTCTCGCGATCAACGACCGTATCGCCGTCGGGCGCATCGCCAATCTGTCGCCCGAGGCCCGCGATTTCATCCTGAGCCTCCCCGGCGATCAGGTGCGGGAATTCGCCCGCCGTCTCAACGACCGACAACTTGCGGCTTTCGCGGATTATGAGCGCAACTTGGAACCATCCGCCGCGAAGCGGCTCCTGCGAGCCGTCACCGACGATCCATCCGTCATGCGCGACCTCACCGCCGAGGGGATTCGCGAGGGGATTCTCGGAAGCCGCGACCAGCTTGCGGCGCTGGAAATGATGCTGCAGGAGGCGCCCAGCCTTTTCGGATATGGACGCATCCTCAAGGACGCAGCCCTCGTCAGCGGCGGCAACGTCGCATTTCGCGTGTTCTGGGAGCGCTACTGGCTTGCGGTGCTCGTCGGTTTCTTCCTCATTCTTGTCGTGCTGTCCTGGTTGCGCCGTTTGCTCTTCGGGCGTCCGCAGCAGATCGTAATCCGGGAGCAGGGAAAGTCGCGCACGCGCTGATGATTTCGAACGAATGTCGCGATGCTAGGATCTGGGCGTGCCGATTTATCCGGTGTGGCGACGCCTGTCAGGCTTGGAGCTTCTTCGCACTGCGTCGCGCTCACCAACAGCAGGGCGCTTTCGCATTCAGATCCGCCTGCACCAAGTCGGAGCCGATTTAGCGCAGAAGATCTGAACGACAACCGAGACTCGGAGCGTCGTGCCGCGCCCGATTTACTGCACGATGCTTAGAGCCGAGCACGCAGGGGGACCACATGCAGATTTATACGGTTGAAACTCTTGCCGGGGAACGCGTCAAGGAAGGCGAACTGCTGCACGCGAGCATCGTCCTCGCCGCGAACCTGTTGCGCGACGCGCGCGAGGCCGTCACCAACGCAGTAGGCGGCAAAATGCTTCGGTACGAGCGGCTGCTCGACCGCGCAACCACGGACGCGTTGGAGCTTCTCAAAGAGAAAGCCGCGGCGAAAGGGTATGACGGGGTGCTCGCCGTGCGCATCTCGAACCCGTTCATGGTTCAGGGCAGCGCCGCTGTTACCGCCTATGGAACCGGGTTCACCTTCGTTTCGAGGGGCGACACGGAGACCGGCATCCCCAGGCCCGAAGCCCAATAAAGCAGTCCGGGGAAAACGGAAACCGGTTTTCCTTCCAGAATTGCGTCAAGTCGAAGAGGTGTTGCGAGACGCCGATTCCCGGAAAGGTCGTCGACGGAGGCCAAGGCTGTCGCGTTTCGGAGAAAGCGAAAACGCTCAAGCGTCGAACCGTCAAGCTGCCGGCCATCAATTGCCAAAGGGCGCGGGGGACTAGCCCACGCGCCAGAAATCGCCAGAGAAAATAACGGGCCGATTACTCGGCGGCTTGCGAAGACGGCGAATTCATGCCTTCGAGGCGCGGAGCCGTCGCAATCGGATCTTCCGAGCGGCGCGACTTGCCTTCGAAGAACGCACCCTGCTCGATGGCGAGCGACTTGTGGAAAACATCGCCCTCGACGTGGCTCGAAGCCTGCAGCGTCACGCGGTTGCCGCGCACGGAGCCCATGACGCGACCGCGCACGATCACATCTTCCGCCACGATGCCGCCGGTAATTTGCGCCTTTTCGCCGACGATCAGCGACGAGCAATGAACGTCGCCCTGAATCTGGCCATCGACCTGAACCTCGCCACGCGAGAGCACATTGCCCGTGACGGTCAGATCTTCTCCGATGATGGATGGTGCCATGCGGTCTGGTCCCCTGAAGATCGGCGGCTTGGGTGCATAAACGGGCTGACCGGCGGAAACCTGGGGAGCCGGGCTTCCGAGCGGAGCCAATCCCTGCACGGGTTGACCGCCAATAGCTTTGCTCGTTGTTTTCGTTATCGGCTTTTGCGAATCGAAATTGCTCATATCGGTCTCTGGCTTTTTACTGAACATCAACGCGACTCCGAGGCGATGCGCGGCGGACGCTTAACCTTTTAGAGCGGCATCTTCGCCATTTCAACGCCGATCGTGGCTTCGGTGCACACGGCACCGACTTCGCGGCAAAATCGTGCCTTTTCGGGCGCTCATGCTCTGCCGCGCAGATTTGGTCCACAGTGTTGCATGTTCTCAATCAGACCCCTGCCTTTCAGGCGCGCGCCTGGTTGACTGGCCGCTTTTAACTTGCAAATCGAATAAATTACCCGGCGCTGTCGATACAGTTTTTGCAGCGTGCCTGTTAATGCTTGCCCGCAGCTTCCCGCACGGCATCCAGCACAGCCTCGGCGTGCCCCGGCACCTTGACCTTTCCCCAGCTTTTCAGAATTTTCCCGTCCGGGCCGATCAGAAATGTGGCACGTTCGACGCCCATATACGCACGCCCGTACATTTTCTTCTCGACCCATACGCCGAAAGCCTCGATCGCAGCCTTGTCCGGATCCGACAGAAGCGTGACGCGAAGCCCTTGCTTGTCGCGAAAATTCGCATGGCTTTTTACGCTATCGGGCGAGATGCCTATAATCTCCGCGCCCGCGGCGGCGAACGCATCCTTCAGGTCGGAGAAGCTCCGCGCCTCGGTTGTGCAGCCGCTCGTATTATCCTTCGGGTAGAAATAGACAATCTTGAAGGGAGTCTTCAGGCCGCTCAGCGTGACGGTCTTGCCTTCGGCATCGGGCAGCGCGAAATCGGGAGCCAAATCACCATTCTCAAGCATGGGTGGGCCTTCCTTTCGTCTCTTTTTCCGGTCTATAGAGGCGAATTGCCAGAAAGAAAAGTCCCGCCGCAACGTCGGCATTCGTCGGACACGCCGGGATCAGGCACGGTACGCGCGAGGCAAGGCTCGCGTTCTACGCTAACGGGGGAGAAGCGGGCATGCGTGCGGCTGAGGCCTTTCGCATGATCCAGTCGAAGCGCGATGGATGACCGTTTTTCATCGAAAAGCCCGCACCGAGAACTGGTTCCCGAAAGGCATGGCCGCAATTTGGCGAAACCTTCTCCTTCCAAAGCACAGGTCCAGCTTTCTCGTCTCTCGAAAAGCGGAAAGGTGCTCGCCGATGCCATACCGGGCCACGTCAAAACAGCCTCACGGCATTCCTTCCGTGTGGGATGGCGCTTGTCCGCCGTGCTCGCGGTTGTGTTTTCTCTCGCGGTCGGCGCGCTCTACGCGAGGCTTCTGACGGGGCCGATCTCGTTCGCCTTTCTCGTTCCCTCCGTGCAGGATAGGCTCAATGCGCAGTTCGACGGCTACTCGCTGCGTGTAGGCGGCGCAATCCTGCGGCTGTCTTCAAGCTGGGGTCTCGAATTCCGCCTCGCCGATGTCAGCGTCGTCGATGAGAACAATCAGGAAATAGCCAAGGCTCCCCTCGCCTCGGTCGATCTGAGTGAAACTTCGCTTTTCAAGCTCGCGCTGGCGCCGTCCAAGATCAAGCTGCTAGGCCCCAAGATCCTGATTTTCAACGTGCCCGGCAAAGGTCTGACGCTGACGCCCGAGCCGACGACCCCCGCCCCGAGCCAGGGCTGGGGCGCTAGTCAAGCCGGCCTCGGCGATGCATGGCAAACCGCCGAAGCGGCGCCGCAATCACCGGAGGTTGCCGGCGTGCATCAGCTTGCCCGGCAGGGATTGCATCTCAATGAGCCTGCCGCGCTCGGCTTCGATCCGGCGCCCATTCTTCGCCGCCTGTTTGCCGCCATCGGAAAGCGAGGAGCCGCCTCTCAGGCGTTGAAAAGCATCGGCCTTCAGGACGCGGTGGTGTATTTCGCCAATGAAAACAACGTATCGACGTGGCGGGTTGCGGATTTCCAACTCAACCTCGACGAACGCGGCGGCAAAAGTATCGTTGGAGGCCGGCTGACGCTCGAACGAAACAGCGCGGTGTGGCACGCGTCGTTTACCGCCGAAAATCGCCCGACCGAGAAACTTTACAGGGTGACGGCCTCTGTTCAGGACGTGGTGCCGAAGACAATCTGGGATAGCTGGCCGTCCATCGATGCGTTGAAGCTCGTCGAGCTTCCCGTCAGCGGGGAAGCCCATTTCGACATCGGATATGATGGAAGGCTCACAGGCGGCGATGCCGAAATCCGGCTCGGTGCGGGTCGTTTCTTCGCGCCGTTCGACCAGAAACATCCGGCCGTCGTCGATGGAGGCACCTTGCGCGTGTCCTACGACAAGGCAACCCAGGCGATCGTCGTCCGCCCGATGGAACTGCGCTGGGAGGAAAGCCTGCTCACCCTCTCAGGTCGTGTCGCACGAGAAACCGATCCGGCAACGGGTAAGTCCCTTTGGCGCGCCGGTTTCGACGGCCGGGGCACGCAGCTTTCCGCCCCGCAATACGCGGTGGCTCCGGTCGCGCTCGATGTATTCCGGATCGAAGGCGCGTATGACGAGGAAACGGACTCGGTCGCGCTGGACCGCTTTGAACTCGGCAGCCGCTCGTCGCGTCTGGCGTTTTCGGGGCAGGCATCGCGCGTCAGATCAGGCGGCGCGATATCGCTTGTAGGCGACATATCGCCGATGCCCTTCTCCTTCCTGAAAGCTATCTGGCCTGTTTTCGTCGCGAACGGCGCACGCGAGTGGGCTGGCACAAATCTACCCGTCGCGCAGGTCACGGGCGGCACCGTCGCCGTGAACCTGTCGGCCGACCAGATCGCCGCGCTCGACGACGGCGGGGACATCCCGGAAAGCGCTGTTTCAATGCGCATGGGGCTGTCCGGCGCCAAAATATATCATGTGAAGGGGCTGCCCCCCATCGAAACCCAGGATTCGCAACTGCGCATTCTGGGCCGCCGGTTCGTCTACGATATTCCGGGCGAAGCGCGCATCGAACTGCCGAGCGGCAAAATCGTCGCGTTCACGGACGGCCAGCTCCTCATCGACGATCTGCGTCCGGAGTTTCCCGACGCCGACATCCGCTTCAAGGGCGGCGGCGAGGTCGCGGCTGTGCTCGAACTCCTCGACCAGCCGCCGCTCGGCTACGTCAAGGCCGTCGGGTTCAAGCCATCGCTCGTGAACGGTCAGATGCACGCCTCGTTCGAGGTGAAATTCCCGCTCCTGATGAATCTCAAATTCGAACAGATGTCCATCACCGGGAAAAGCCGCGTCTCGGACATCCGCTCGGGTGCGATTCCGGGCGGTGTGTCCTTGAACGGCGGCAATGTCAATTTCGACATCTCGGAAAAGGCCATCGGCGCCAACGGCGACATCCGCGTGAATGGCGTGCCCGTCACGCTCGTCTGGCAGCGCATCTTCGACGCCCCGCCGGAGAAACAGCCGACGCTGCGCCTTGCATCCATCCTCAACGAGAAGGCCCGCGACGAGCTTGGCCTGAACGTCAATCACATGGTGAAGGGCGATCTTCCGGTGGCACTCGCCATCGCGATGCAGCGGGACGGGCCGCCGAGGATCATGATGGAGGCGAACCTAACCAACGCCGACCTGTTTCTCACGGCCATCGGCTGGCGCAAGCCGCCCGGCCAGAAGGCGACCCTCGCCTGCGATGTCGTCCGGCGCAATGACAACTCGATGCTGTTCGACAATTTCTCGATGACCGGCGACGGCATCGCCATCAACGGGCGCGCCGTCATGAACGACAAGCACCGGCTCGCATCGTTCAGCTTCCCCGAATTTTCCACCAACGCGCTCACCCATCTTTCCATCGCGGGCGAACTCACATCCCAGAATATCCTGAAGGTGCAGGCCAAGGGCGCATCGTTCGACGGGCGGCAATTCTTCAAGACGCTGCTCAGCGCCGGCAAGATCGCCGACAAGGAGCCGGCGCCGCTGAAGGACGAGCCGGGCCTCGACCTCAACGTCGAAATCGAGACCGTGTTCGGCTATTACGACACCAGCATCAAATCGGTCATCGTCGACGCGAAGCGCCGGGGTGGAAAATTCACCTATATCGAGGCGGCGGGCAGGATCAACGGCGAGTCGCCGGTCGCGGTGCATGTGGACCAGCGAGCCCGCGATGCTCGAATTCTGTCTTCGGATGCCACAGACGCCGGTTCCGCGTTCAGACTCGTCGGCTTCTACGGCGCGATGCGCGGCGGCACGATGAGCCTCCGCATGAACCTCGACGGCAGCGGCGGCGCGGACAAGAGCGGCACGCTCGAAGTGCGCCGCTTCGCCGTGGTCGGCGACCAGGTGGTGGGACGCGTGGTTTCGCAGGCCGAAAAGGAGGGCGCGCGCTACAAGCCGGACGCGAGGCAGCAGCATGCTTACGCAGGCGACGCCTTTCAGTTCGACCGTATGGTGGTGCCCTTCTCCATCGCGCAGAGCCAGTTCCAGCTCCACGACGCGGCCATCAACGGCCCTATGATCGGGGCGACAATCCGCGGACGCATCGACTTCGCGCGCGAAACGCTCGCGCTATCGGGCACCTACGTTCCGCTCTACGGCTTCAACGCGGTGCTCGGCGTCGTGCCGGTGCTCGGCGACCTCCTCAAGGGACGAGAGAACGAGGGCGTTTTCGGCATCACGTTCGCGGTGCAGGGGCGGACGTCGAACCCGGACGTGATCGTGAACCCGGTGTCGGTGCTCGCGCCCGGCTTCCTGCGCCAGATCTTCGAGTTTGAAAACGCGCCCGCGCAACAACCACAGCAGCCCCAGCAGGCGCCCCAGGCCCAGACGCAGGACCGCCCGGCCGCGAAGGTGCGGTAGGCATTCGGCGACACCGAGGATCGCGCATTATTTGCGCGGCGTAACGCGTGTTGATGAAACGCCAAAAGCTGTTTTCAGCGTAACGAGTACCCCGCGACCGCGTCTCACCGCTCCGGGTTTTGCTCAAGACACGTGAGCCAGGCGCCGCGCTCCTTGAAGCGCAGCCATTCGGACGCCGGCGAGAACAGCGGACCGCCGAGGCTGCCTACAGCGCGGGTTTCAGCAGCACGTGGCGCTTCTTGCCGAGCGACAGCTTGATGACGCCATCTCCATCGAGATCGGCAAGCGAAAGGCTCGCGCGGTCGTCCGTCACGGCGGCATCGTTCACCTTCAGCGCGCCGCCCTTGATCTGCCGCCGCGCCTCGCTGGTGGACGCTACGAGCCCGGCCTTCACCGCAGCGTTGAGGATGCCGACGCCGTCGGAGAGTTCGCCGCGCGGAATTTCCACCGTCGGAAGCCCCTCCGCCGCAGCGCCTTCCTCGAATGCGCGCCGCGCCGTGTCGGCGGCCGCCTCCGCCGCCTCGCGACCGTGGAGCAGCGCCGTCACCTCGGTTGCGAGGATCTTTTTCGCCTCGTTGATTTCCGCGCCTTGCAGCGCCTCAAGCCGCGCGATCTCATCGAGCGGCATTTCGGTGAACAGCTTCAGGAAGCGGCCCACATCGCCGTCTTCGGTGTTCCGCCAGTATTGCCAGTACTCGTAGGGGCTCAGCAGATCGGCGTTGAGCCAGACCGCGCCACCGGCCGACTTGCCCATCTTGGCGCCCGACGACGTGGTAAGAAGCGGCGTCGTCAGCGCGAACAGCTCGCGCCCGTCCACGCGGCGACCAAGCTCCATGCCGTTGACGATGTTGCCCCACTGATCCGACCCGCCCATCTGAAGCTCGCAGCCGTAGCGGCGCGACAATTCGAGGAAGTCGTAAGCCTGCAGCAGCATGTAGTTGAATTCGAGGAACGTCAGCGGCTGCTCGCGGTCGAGCCGTAGCTTCACCGAATCGAAGGTGAGCATTCGGTTGATGGTGAAGTGCCGCCCATAGTCGCGCAGAAACTCGATGTAGCGCAAGCTGGAGAGCCACTCGTCGTTGTCGGCCATGATGGCGTCGGCGGGGCCGTCGCCGAAGGTGAGGAAGCGCTCGTAAACGGTCTTGAGGCTCGCCTTGTTGAAGTCGATGTCGGCCTGCGAGAGGATCTTGCGCTGCTCGTCCTTGCCGGACGGATCACCGACCTTGGTCGTTCCGCCGCCAAGCAGCACGATGGGGCGATGGCCCCTCTTCTGCAGAATACGCAGCATCATGATCGAGATGAGATGGCCGACATGAAGGCTCGGCGCGGTGCAGTCGAAGCCGATATAGGCCGTGATGCGTCCTTCCGCTGCGCGCTTCCTCAGCCCCTCCTCGTCGGAAACCTGATGAAGATAGCCGCGCTCCTTCAGGATCTCTACGAAGTCCGTATGGGTTGCTGATGCGGCCATGGTCTCCTCCTTCGCGCCCGGCCCGCCTCGACAGGCGCTTTTCAGGCGTGCTACCAAGCGAGAACCATGTAAGGCATTCGCATTTGGCGTCAACATTCGCATTGAGCGTGGAAGAGCGGGGCGGTGGGAAATGAAGGCGATCGGGCTCATGAGCGGCACCTCGCTCGACGGCGTCGATGTCGCGCTGATCGAAACGGACGGCGAGACCATCGAGGCTTTCGGACCGGGCAAGGACTTTTCCTACGACACGGTGGAAGGCCAGCTTCTGCGCGAAGCACTCGCCTCGGCGGTCGGGATCGCCGACCGGAACGACCGCAGCGGCGTGCTGTCCGTCGCCGATACCATGGTCACGCAGAAGCATATCGCCTGCGTGAAGGCGTTCGCATCCCTTCGCGGGCTGAACCTCGGCGAGATCGACGTCATCGGCTTCCACGGCCAGACCGTGGTGCACAAGCCCGAAAAGGGCCTGACGATCCAGATTGGCGACGGCCGCGGCATGGCCGAATCGCTCGGCATTCCGGTGGTTTACGATTTTCGCGCGGCTGACGTCGAACAGGGCGGCCAGGGCGCGCCGTTCGTGCCGATCTATCACCGCGCGCTCGCACTCAGGGCGGGGCTGCCGCTACCCGCCGTCTTCGTGAACATCGGCGGCATATCCAACATCAGCTATATTCCCGAAGGCGGCGAAGAGGACATGGTCGCCTTCGACGCGGGGCCGGGAAACTGCCTCATCGACGACTGGACGCTCCGCCATACCGGCAAGCCCTATGACGAGGATGCGAAACTCGCTCTGTCTGGAAGGGTAAACGGCGACGTGCTGCAAAGGCTGCTGCAAGACCCGTTTCTCACGAAGCCGGTGCCGAAATCGCTCGACCGGCTTTCCTTCAAGCTCACAAAGGTTGAGGGGCTTTCGCCCGCCGACGGCGCGGCTACGCTTACGGCGTTCACGGTCGCCTGCATTGCCGCCTCGCAGCATTTCCTTCCCGAGCGCGCGAAGACCTGGATCATCTGCGGCGGCGGTGCGCATAACCCTTACATCATGGCGGGGCTGCGCCGGGTGCTGGGCGCAGGCGATCCGCCGCCCCTCGTGCAGACCGCCGACCAGGCCGGGTTCAGCACGAACTTCATGGAAGCGCAGGCCTTCGCCTTTCTCGCCGTGCGCCGCCTGAGGGGCCTCCCCGCGAGTTTTCCGAAGACGACAGGCGCGAGCGGGCCCGTCGTGGGCGGCGTTGTGGCCGACCCCACGCAGCGTTGAAATGATGAACAGCCGATCCGCTCAGGAAGGGCGCCGATCGCCCTTCCCTCTCGTTCGATGCCAGACTGTTCCGCCTCCGCCGGCCTGAACCGGGGACGGTCGCTTTACACAAGTTGCAGCGCGGGCACGAGATAAGCCCCGGACAGCAACGCGGGCGCCGGCAGGTAGCCGCGCAGGAACAGCGAGAACGGTCCCGTTTCCGGTGCGGGCAACCAGTTGGCGAGCTTCGACGGATCGCTCGGCTTGTCGCGCGAGATCCAGATGTCGAGCGAGCCGTCCGCGCCTTTGACGAGGCCCTTGGTGCGGTCGCCGATGGAATAGCGATCGATCGGGTTCTTGAAGAAGAAGAACTGGTTGTCTGGCGTCGCTTCGTAGATGCTGAGCGACCAGAAGGCCCCGACCGGCGGAAGCTGCCCAGCCGGAAAGCGCAGCAGCAGCGATTTGCCGGGTGCGAGTTCGGCTTGCTCCGGCGTCAGGCGCGGCTGAAGATAGATCGCCTCGCGCGGGGGCAACGCGGCAAGCCCCGCAACCGCCACCTGCGCCCGATAAAGATAGGCTTCGTGGTAATCTCCGAGGTCGTAGCGCGGATAGCGCCAACCCTGCGCGATGCGGCCTATATCCCGCGTGTTCGTAAGTTCGACGGAAGCGGCGAAGATGCCGGACTTGATTTCATCGACCTGAGCTTGCGAGAAGCGTCCCGGATCGAACCCGCCTTTCGGAGAAAGGCCGAGCGGGGCGATGGTTCGCAGGATGGCGTCGTCCGTCGCAGGCGGTGCATTGTCGCTCAGCAACGCCTGCACGGCTGAGAAATACTCGTTCCACTCCGCATTCCGTGTGACCGCGGGCGCTGTGCTGCCCGTAGCCGCCGGAGCGTCGAGACTGAAGCCGTCCTGCACGGCGTGCGCAGCGGCGAGATCGTCCGGGCCATCCACAAGCAGGCGAACGAGCAGCCACACCCAGCGCGTAGGCGCACGGATAGCGCGCGGATCGTCCGTTGCCGCTTCCGGCCCGACAATCGTGAAGGTACCGCTGTCGCGCCCGGTCGACTGCGTGCCGAGGATGGCGAAATTGTTGGTATAGAAGTCCAGCAGAGCAACTGAAACGTAGCGGCTTCCCGTCTGCGGGATCGTCAGTCTGGCCGGACCGTTCTTGAGATCGAGCCACGCGACCGAATAAAGCGTGTCGTTGTTCGGGGTGGTGATGAAACGGTCGTTATAGTCGCTCAGAACACGCTTGTGCGTCAGCGTGTTGACCGGCGATTTCGACAGCGCGCGGGCGCGTGCACGGGCGCTTTCGATGAGCGGCAGACCGTAGATGAACGCATTTTTCGAAGCCTCTGCGAGCGCCGTCCCGGCCTTCGCTTCACCGCGCGCGACGCCGGAGCCCGCCGCGGCAAGGGCGGGCGCGACGAGCGCGGCCGCTGCCAGCCCCAGGAGGTGACGCCTGTTAACCGCGAATGGCCCTGAATTCTCTATTGTCATTGCGCCCTCTGAACTTCTTCATCCCCACCAGTCGGAAAGGGTGCCCGTCGCCTGGCCGGGCGACCCTCGACTTGAAATATCATTTTATTTATAGAACTGGTCAACCTTACATATAGAATTATTTTTCGCCGTTTTTACCGAATCGTCCACGCAATCCGCGTCGCGAAAGACCGGCGTTCCGCGCGGAGTCGAAAAGGAGGCATCCTGCGTGCCGCGGCTTGTTTCCCGCCGAAACTCCGCTAACTTCCATGGTTTCGGAGACGCTCATCATGAAACCGACACACGATTCGAAAGGCCCGTCGCAGCGCCAGCTCCGCGCGGGCGAACTGCTGCGCCATGCGCTGGCCGAAATTTTCCGGCTCGAAGACATCGAGGATGCGGAGCTTCAGGGCCAGATCATCACCGTCGCCGAGGTGCGCGTAAGCCCCGACCTCAAGCACGCCACCGTTTTCACAAGCGCGCTGGGCGGCAAGCCAGGCGATGTCATCGCCAAGGCGCTCAATCGTCATGCGCGTTTTTTGCGTGGCGAGCTTGCAAGGCGCATCGAGTTGAAATATGTCCCGGAGCTTGTATTTCGGGCCGATCACGCACTCGATGCGGCGGAGCGCATCGACGAACTGCTGCGCTCTCCTGACGTCGCCCGCGATCTCAAATAAAACTTCAAGAGAAGCGACAAAGCGATGGCGCGCCGCAACAAGGGCAACGAAATCAATGGCTGGCTTATTCTCGACAAGCCGCAGGGGCTGACATCCAATCAGGCGCTCTCGCGCCTCAAACGCCTGTTCCACCCGAAGAAGGTCGGCCATGCCGGCACGCTCGATCCACTGGCGACCGGTGTGCTGCCCATCGCGTTCGGCGAAGCGACAAAGACGGTTGCCCATGTGGTCGATTGCGAGAAGTCCTACGACTTCACCATCCGCTGGGGCATCGAGACCGACACCGACGACGCCGAGGGCAAGCCTGTCCGCACGAGCGACGCGCGTCCGACCGTCGAGCAGGTGCAGGCCGCGCTCCCGCAATTCATCGGCGACATCATGCAGACGCCGCCGTGCTATTCCGCGATTAAGGTCGACGGCGAACGCGCCTACGACCTCGCGCGCGACGGCGAAGTGGTCGAGTTGCAGCCGCGACAGATCTCCGTCTATGAGCTTGAAATCGAGGAGACGGTTTCGCCGGACCTCACGCGCCTTTACTGCGACTGCGGCAAGGGCACCTATGTGCGCTCCATCGCGCGCGATCTTGGCCGCGCGCTCGGCTGCTTCGGCCACATCGCGGCGCTTCGGCGCACGAGCGTCGGGCCATTCCATGAAGAGAATGCGATTTCGCTGGAAACGCTCGAAAACCTGAGCAATAGTGCGGATGGCTTCGGTGCTCTTCTGGGCACGATCGCTCCTGTCGAGACGGCGCTGGACGGCATCCCGGCGCTCGCCGTGAACGGAGACGATGCGGCCAGGCTGAAGCGGGGGCAGTCCATCCTCATAAGAGGGGCGACCGCACCAATCCTGAAAGGCCCGATCTTTGCGACCTCTCGCGGGGTTCTTATCGCCATTGGCGAGGTGGAACGCGGCGAAATGCATCCGATCCGGGTTTTCAACATCCCCGCATAAGCCTTTTCAGGCACACAAAAACAACGGAGATAACCGATGTCGATTACCGCAGAGCGCAAATCCGCGCTGATCACCGAATACGCCACGAAGCCGGGCGACACCGGTTCGCCGGAAGTGCAGATCGCCGTTCTTTCCGAGCGGATTTCGAACCTCACCGAGCACTTCAAGACCCACAAGAAGGATAACCACTCGCGCCGCGGGCTTCTGAAGCTCGTCAGCCAGCGCCGCCGGTTGCTCGACTATGTGAAGGGCAAGGACGAAGCGCGTTATCGCGACATCATCGGCCGCCTCGGCATCCGCCGCTAGGCGCTCTTCACGCCGAACGCTGAACTAGAATGCCGGAGCGGCCCGCCGTTCCGGCATTTTTCGTTTGAGGAAGGGCCGCTTAAGTCGCTTCGATGAAAAGCTTGCGCCCGTTCAAAGGCTGAACCGGCCGCGCGTTGTTCGGAAACAGAGCCGCAAAGCGGGCAATCTGTTCAGCAGAGGCTGAAATCGGCTGTTTCAGTACCGCCCATTGCACGATTTCGGAACAGGGCGGCGTCGTGAGCGAGCCGGAATAGCGAAAAGCGGCAAACTCTCTCGGCAGAAGCGCCGTTGGATCGAAAGGCTCATTCGACGTCGCTTCGCCCACCCCAGACGGCATGATGGCGAAAATCCGCTCAAGGGCCGGGTTCGCGTCGCCGGCAGCGATCAACACGCCCAGCACCGCCAGCCCGCCGCCGGGTTCGACAGCCTGATGCACGAAGTGGCATTCCAGATCGAACGGCTTGCCCTCGATTGTATGTTCGCTCAGATGGTGGAAATGAAACTGGGCGAGAGAATAAACGGCGCCATCGACCTGGATGGTGCCGCCGCCCGCGCCTGCTACCTCGATCGTGTGCCCGTTGTTCGAAACCTTGAGCGGGACAGGCTTCCATGTCACTTGCGGATGCGGCAGCGCCTCCGCGACGGCATGCGAAAGATCGACGGGAGATTGGCCCTTGCCGATCGAGCACGCACCGTATTCCGGCGAGAGGCGCCCCCAGTCGGCTGGCCCGCCATGACCTTCGTAGGTCCAGTGAGGAGCGGCCTCGGAAGCGAAGGCCGAATGAGACGCAAGCCCTCCGCAGGCCCCGCAAAGACAGGCGGCTCCCGCCCGCAAAAGGAAAGAACGGCGATCCATGTTTCCTCCGATAAGCTTCTGATTTCGCGGAGGGTCAGGTCGGCGTCTTTTCCGGTCAACGAACGTTTCCGTGAGCCGAAAGCCCCGCGCAACCGGAAGCGATGCACATTTCTCCGCTAGGAGCCGGGCCAAATCTGCGGTAAGTGTGGCCTCGCGCAGAAACAAATGACGCAAATGAATATGAGCCGGGGGAAGGGCCTCCGGCTTGAGCTGTTGGAAAAGAATAAAGATGTTCGATATCTTCCGCGAAGAAGTGGAATGGGGCGGCCGCAAGCTGACGCTCGAAACGGGGCGCATTGCACGGCAGGCCGATGGCGCGGTGCTCGCGCATTATGGCGAGACGAGCGTGCTCGCAACCGTGGTCGGCGAAAAGGACGCGGACCCTTCGAAGGATTTCTTCCCCCTCACCGTCAACTATCAGGAAAAGGCCTACGCGGCCGGCAAGATTCCCGGCGGCTATTTCAAGCGCGAAGGCCGCCCGACCGAGCGCGAGACGCTCGTTTCCCGCCTCATCGACCGCCCGATCCGTCCGCTTTTCGCGAACGGCTTCAAGAACGAGACGCAGGTCATCGTCACCGTGCTCAGCCATGACATGGAGAACGATCCCGATATCCTCGCCATGGTCGCCGCTTCGGCCGCGCTGACGATTTCCGGCCTCCCCTTCCTCGGCCCGATCGGCGCTTCCCGCGTCGGCTATTCGAAGGGCGAGTATATCCTCAACCCGACCTCCGACCAGATCAAGGCGAGCGACCTCGACCTCGTCGTCGCCGGCACGAGCGACGCCGTGCTGATGGTCGAATCCGAAGCCAAGGAACTCTCCGAAGAAATCATGCTCGGCGCGGTGGTCTTCGGTCAGCAGGGCTATAAGCCGGTCATCGACGCCATCATTGGCCTCGCCGAACAGGCCGCGAAAGACCCGTGGACGGTGCCCGACGCGAAGAACGAGTTCGAGTCGAAAGTGAAGAAGCTCGTCGAGAAGGACCTGAAGAAGGCCTTCCAGATCGCGGCGAAGCAGGAACGTCAGACCAAGGTCGCCGAAGCGAAGGCAAAGGCCATCGCCGAACTCGTGACCGAGGAAACGACCGCCGCCGAAAAGAACAAGATCGCCGAAGCCTTCAAGGAAATCGAGAAGCACGTCGTTCGCTCGAACATCCTGAAGACCGGCAAGCGCATCGACGGCCGCGACCTCAGGACCGTCCGTCCGATCCTGAGCCAAGTCGGCGTGATCCCGCGCACCCACGGCTCGGCGCTGTTCACGCGCGGCGAGACGCAGGCGCTCGTCGTCGCCACGCTCGGCACCGGCGAGGACGAGCAGTGGATCGACTCGCTGGAAGGCACCTACAAGGAATCCTTCCTGCTGCATTACAACTTCCCGCCCTATTCGGTCGGCGAGACGGGCCGCATGGGTTCGCCCGGCCGCCGCGAAATCGGCCACGGCAAGCTCGCCTGGCGCGCGGTGCACCCGATGATGCCGGAAAGCGACAAGTTCCCCTACACGGTGCGCGTCGTGTCCGAGATCACCGAGTCGAACGGCTCGTCTTCCATGGCGAGCGTGTGCGGCGCGTCGCTGTCGCTGATGGACGCGGGCGTGCCGATCAAGGCGCCGGTCGCGGGCATCGCGATGGGCCTCATCAAGGAAGCCGACGGCGTGGCCGTTCTCTCCGACATCATCGGCGATGAAGACCACCTCGGCGACATGGACTTCAAGGTGGCCGGTTCCGCGAATGGCGTGACCGCGCTCCAGATGGACATCAAGATCACGGGCATCACGACCGAGATCATGAAGACCGCGCTGGAGCAGGCCAATGAAGGCCGTCTGCACATCCTCGGGGAGATGGCGAAGGCGCTCGGCAGCGCTCGCGGCGAGCTTGGCGAATTCGCCCCGCGCATCGAGACGATCACCATCCCGACCGACAAGATCCGCGAAGTGATCGGTTCGGGCGGCTCGGTCATCCGCTCCATCGTGGAAGAATCCGGCGCGAAGATCGACATCTCCGACGACGGCACGGTGAAGATCGCAGCCGCGAACCTCAGCTCGATTCAGGACGCGATCAACCGCATCAAGTCCATCGCGTCCGAGCCGGAAGTCGGCGC
>NZ_JASGFR010000018.1:0-80738 GCF_047605405.1 Rhodomicrobium sp.
CAGATTCCTAATCTGGGGGTCACAGGTTCGAATCCTGTCGGGGACGCCAATGATTCCTCCTCATCGCCCGCTACGCAAAGTCCCGCGAGTTTGCGCCGCGACAACGTTCCGACTTTTGAACCCTTCTAGGTTGGCGTCAGCGAGGGCCTTAACGCCCCGATTCGACAGCGCCAAGGAGGGCACATATGTTCTGCTATCAATGCGAACAAACGAACCGGGGGACCGGCTGCGTCACGCGAGGCGTTTGCGGCAAGTCACCGGAGGTCGCCGACCTGCAGGACGCGCTTATGCTTGCCGCGCGGCGTCTTGCCCGCCGCTACGCCGAAACGCCGGCGGAGGCGCGCCCGACAAGTCTTGCCCCGCTCCTCGAAGATGCGCTGTTCGTCACGGTCACAAACGTCAATTTCGATCCGGATGTGATCGAAGGGCGCATCCGCGCGCTGCTGGCCGCGGCGGGTGCGTTCGCGAGCCTGCCGCCGCACGCATCCAGGGCCGATATCCTCGAATGGTCGGCACCTTCGAGCATTACGGCCCGCAAGGCCGCTCTTGGCGAGGACGTGACCGGCCTTCAGGAGCTTCTTGCCTATGGTCTCAAGGGCATGGCGGCTTACGCGCATCACGCTCGCCAGATGGGATTGTCCGATCCGGCGGTCGATGCGTTCGTCGTGAAGACGCTCGCGGCCATCGACGACGGGCTCGCGGACATCGACGCGCTGCTCGCGCTGAACCTCGAATGCGGCGCTGTGACGGTTGACGCGCTTGCCCTGCTCGACCGAGCGCATTGCTCCACTTTCGGCGTCCCGACGCCGACGGCTGTCCGCATGGGCCACATCCCCGGCAAGGCGATCCTTGTTTCCGGGCACGACATGGTGGACCTGAAAGCGCTGCTCGATCAAACGGCGGGCACCGGCATCAACGTCTACACCCATGGCGAGATGCTGCCCGCCCATGGTTATCCCGAGCTCAGGAAACACGAGCATCTCGCCGGGCATTTCGGCGGCGCATGGATGAAGCAGGTGCGCGAATTTCCGGAGTTTCCAGGCGCCATCCTCATGACGACCAACTGCCTGATGCCACCGGCGGAGGACTATCGCGGCCGTCTTTTCACCCGCGATGTGGTGGGCTGGCCCGGTATCGCCCACGTCCCTGGACGCGACTTCTCGGCCGTGATCGAGGCTGCTCTTGCCGCGCCGGGTTTTACCGACACTCGTGAGGAGCGCGCGCATACGGTCGGCTTCGGCCATGACGCGGTGCTCGGTGTCGCGGACAAGGTCGTCGCCGCTGTGAAGGCGGGGCAGATCGGCCATTTTGCGGTTATCGGCGGCTGCGATGGCTCCGAAGGTGAGCGCAGCTATTACACCGATCTCGCCGCCGAGTTGCCCGACGACACCGTGATTCTGACGCTCGGCTGCGGAAAATATCGCCTGCTCGGCCACGATTACGGCACGGTCGCCGGCCTGCCGCGCCTGCTCGACATGGGCCAATGCAATGACAGCTATTCTGCGGTGAAGGTAGCCCTCGCGCTTGCCGACGCGTTCGAATGCGGCGTTAACGACTTGCCGCTTTCGATCACGCTCTCATGGTTCGAGCAGAAGGCGGTGTGCGTCCTGCTGGCGCTGCTTCACCTCGGCATAAGGAACGTCCGCATCGGGCCCAGGCTGCCCGCTTTCGTGACGCCAAAGGTGCTCGATATATTGGTGCGCAGCTTCAATCTGATGCCGATCGGGGAGCCTTCGTCCGACATTTCCGCCATGCGCGAAGTTGCTTGAAAGAAGGCAACACGCGCCTTCAAGCCTTCAAGGCGCTGCGATTGAGGACGCCCCAAAGGGTGGTTGTCGGTGGGAGCCGACAACCAAAACCCTCGCCTGCCTACGGTGAACGTACGTATGCGGATGGTGCCCGGTGCAATAAGTTCGCAAGGTTCGACGAAATCGGAATAAGTTCCTCGAAAAATCCAGGTCTCCAGAATTTACTACCCTATATCTTGCAAGATGCGCGCGAGTATTAGAATTTCGTTGCCGAAAGATGACAAGTTCGGTAAGCGTTATATGGATTAACTCGGGCGGAGCCTTGCGCATGTCTTACGCATTGCCATGGAGGGAAGTGAGCGGCTTTGCCGGCTTCGCCCTCTTTCTGCCCGCCGTTGCCGGAGCAGCAGACCCGTGTAGTGGGGCGGTAGCGTAAGCGCTGCCGCCGGGCCTCGTGGAAGGGGCCATTCCCCGCACAATTTTCTCTGCCGTCAACGGAGCATGGAACCATGTCTACGGACTCCCACGCGCCTCGCGGGTCGCTCAAGCGCGATCACCTGTCCTTTCTCGATGTCGTCGCTCAGGCCATCGGCATCATTGCGCCATCCGGCACACCGGCCTTCGTGTTTCTCGGCGTCTTCGCGACCGCTGGCAACGCGCTCTGGCTCGGCTATCTTTTCGCAACGCTCGCGTTGCTGCTCCTGTCGTTCAACATCACTGCGTTTTCCCGCCGCTCGGCATCGCCCGGCGCGCTCTACACCTTTGCGGGGCAGGGCCTCGGCGCCTTCTGGGGCAGTATCACCGGTTGGGCTCTCGTCATCGCCTATCTCTTCACGGCGGGCGCGGTCGTTGCGGGCGGTGTGAATTACGCCCTTGTGGTGCTTCACTCCGTTTTTGGCCCCTTCGCAGATCGCATCGCATCGGTTGCAATCGCCGCCGTCCTGGTCGCGATTGCTTTCTACGTGGCATGGCGAAGCATCAAGCTGTCCACGCGTCTGACGCTCACGCTCGAAGCCATCACGGTCGTAGCCATCCTCGCGATCTCGATCCTCTGGCTCGTCCGCGCGCCGAATCCCGTCGATACCGCTCAGCTTCGCCTCGATGGCGTGACGGCGGACCAGGTGCGGCTCGGCCTTGTGCTCGCCTTTTTCAGCTTCGTGGGCTTCGAGGGCGCAACCGTGCTCGGCCATGAGGCAAAGAACCCGCTGCGCGTCATTCCGCGCGCGGTGATCGTTACGGTCCTCTCCGTCGGGCTCTTCTTCGTCTTCACGGGCTACGTGCTCGTGGCCTCGTTCCAGGGCGCCGCAACCGGGCTCGACAAGGTCGACGCGCCGCTGTCCGTTCTTGCAACGACCGTCGGGCTCGAACCGCTCGGCCTCCTGATCGCGGCGGGCGTGGCGGCAAGCTTCTTTGCGTCGGCGCTCGGCAGCATCAACGCGGGCGCGCGCATCATCTACTCGCTCTCGCGTCACGGCATAATCTTCAACCGCGCGGGAGACGCCCATGAAACGCACGCGACCCCGCATGTGGCCGTGGCGATCTCGGCGGCCATCGCCGCGCTGCTTGCCCTGCCGCTGATCGCTGCGGGTATCGGGCTGCTCGACGTGTTTGCGTATCTCGGCACGATCGCGACGCTGGGATTCCTCACCACTTACATTCTCGTCGCCATCGCCGCGCCGGTGTTCCTGTGGTCGCGCGGTGAACTCCGCTTCCATCATGTGTTGGTTTCGGTGCTGTCGATCCTGCTCCTGACATTGCCGGTCCTCGGCGTGCTTTATCCGGTGCCGGAATATCCGCTCAACATCCTGCCCTATGTCTTCCTCGGGCTCCTGCTGATCGGTGCACTTCAGTTCATCGTTCTCAGGTGGCGCTCGCCCGCCGTGCTGGAGGTCATTCAGAAGGATCTAGCCGACGCTGCGGCTCCGGCGGCGGCCGCCGAATAGCCGCTGCATGTCCGAGAGCGCAAGAAAAAGGCCCGCGACAGCGGCCGCGTGGGTGGGGGCTGACCGCCTCCACCTTCTGCATCCCCAGCATCATCCGTCCGAACAGCAAAGCCCCATTATCTGGAGCAGAGGAGAAGGGTCGACACTTTACGACACCGAGGGGCGGGCCTATCTCGACGGCCTCTCCGGCATGTGGAACGTCCATCTTGGCCACGGGCGCTGGGAACTGGTGGAGGCGGCTTCGCGCCAGCTTTCCACGCTCGCCTTTGCGACGGCCTATTCAGGTGCCACGCACGAACCGGCCATCCGGCTCGCCGAGCAGCTCAGGAAGATCGCGCCTGCCGGCATCGAGGCGTTCTTCTTCACGACGAGCGGCAGCGAGGCGACGGACACCGCCATCCGCACCGTACGCTGGTTCTGGCGGAAGGAGGGCAAGCCCGCGAAAACGAAGATCATCGCGCGCGAGTGGTCCTACCACGGCTCGACGATTGGCGCGGCGAGCGCCACCGGCGTGGAGGAATTCACGGCGGGTTTCGGCCCACGAGAACGGGGCTTTGTCCATATCCCTTCGCCCTATCCCTACCGCTTCGACGGCGATGGCGACGCGGCAGCGGATCTGCTCGAAGCCGCGATCCTTCGCGAAGGGCCGGAAACGGTTGCAGCCTTCATCGCGGAGCCGGTACAGGGCGGCGGGGGCGGCGTCATCGTGCCGCCGGACGGCTATTTCGAGCGCATCCGCGAAATCTGTTCCCGCCACGACGTGCTGTTCATTGCCGATGAGGTGATCACCGGCTTCGGCCGCACGGGCAGATGGTTCGCCCTCGAACACTGGGGCCTCGCTCCCGACATCGTGCAATTCGCCAAGGGCATAACCAGCGGATATGTGCCGCTCGGCGGCATCGGCGTCAGCGCGCGCATCAAGGATGCGCTCGACACCGCCGAACCGGACCAGCGGTGGTGGCACGGCTTCACGGCTTCCGCGCATCCTGTGGCCTGCGCGGTCGCGCTTGAGACCTTGCGCATCATCGACGAGGAGCGCCTCGTCGAGCGGGCGGCCGGGCAAGGGGGGGCTCTGCTCGGCCGTCTGCGCGAGGCTCTCGGCTGGCATCCGCATGTTGGCGAAGTGCGCGGCCTCGGCCTTCTCGCGGGCGTGGAACTGGTCGCGGACCGGCGCACGCGGGCGCGCTTCGCACCCGAATTCAATCTCGCATCGCGGCTGCGCGCCGAACTCTTGGCTCGCGGCCTTTACACACGCATCGTGAACGACACGATCTGCCTCGCGCCTCCTCTCACCATCACCGAAACAGATCTGTCCCGGATCGCCGACATCGTCGTCGATGCGGTGGAGAAGGTCTGTCGACCCAAAAAGCCATAGGAAAAGGCCATGTCCCGCATCCCACCCGTCGACCTCGAAACCGCGCCGCCCGAGATCCAGCGGCGTCACGACGTTCTCGTCAAGACCCACGCCCTCACCAACATGAAGGCGGTGCTCCTGCATTCGCCCGTTGCGCTCGACGCCGTGCTCGAATGGTACAAGCTGTTCGACCGCGTGAAACCTTTCCTCGGCGAGCGCGAGGCGGTGCTGTTCTGCTTTGCCATCTCGCGCGCGAATGCCTGCGAGCTTTGCACCACCTTCATGCGCCGCGCGATCATCGGCTGGGGCGAAGACCCGGAGAACCTGAACCTCGCGCCCCGCGATCAGGCGATCTGGGATTTCGGCTGGCAGCTTGCGAAAGATCCGAACCGCATCGGCGACGCGCTTTATGCCCGCGTGGCGGCGCATTTTTCAAATGCCGAAATCGTGGACCTCACCGTGTTCGGCGCGCTGATGATCGTGAACAACGTCTTCAACAGCGCGCTTCGCATCGACGCTGACGCGAGCCTCGATCCCTACCGCATCGACCCCGAAACCTATTTCTCCTGAGAGGACGTATGAGCGAGCGCCAATTCGGCTTTGCCACGCAACAGCTTCACGCGGGCCAGACGCCCGATCCGGCAACCGGCGCGCGGGCGGTGCCTATCTATCAGACGACGTCCTTTGTTTTCAAGGACTTCGCGGCGGCGAAAGCCATCAGTTCGGTTGAGGAATTCGGCTTCGACTATACGCGCATCACCAATCCGACCAACGAAGTGCTCGAAAACCGTATCGCGGCGCTGGAGGGAGGCACGGGCGCGCTTTCGGTGGCCTCCGGCTCGGCTGCGACGGCCTATTCCATCCTCAACATCACCCATGCGGGCCACGAGATCGTCGCCGCGAAGACGCTTTACGGCGGTTCGTTCAACCTGTTTCAGAACACGCTGCCGAAGCATGGCGTCAAGACGATCCTCGTCGATCCCGCCGATACCGACAATTTCGAGCGCGCCATCAATGAGCGGACGCGCGCGCTCTTCGTCGAGACCATCGGCAATCCCGACATCAACATCATCGACTTCGAGGCCGTGGCGCGTATCGCCGAGCGGCATGGCATCCCGCTCATCGTCGACAATACCTTCGCGACGCCGTATCTGTTCCGCCCGTTCGATTACGGCGCGAATATTTCGGTGCATTCGGCGACGAAATTCATCGGCGGCCACGGCACCAGCATCGGCGGCCTCATCGTGGACGGCGGCAATTTCAACTGGGCGAACGGCAAGTTTCCCGACTTCACGACGCCGGACCCGGCCTATAGCGGCTTCGTCCATTGGGACAAATGGGGCAATTATCCGGGCGTCGGCAACATCGCCTACATCATCAAGGCGCGGTTGCATTATCTGCGCGACCTCGGTGCGAGCCTCAGCCCGTTCAACGCGTTCCTGTTCCTGCAAGGGCTCGAAACGCTGTCCTTCCGGCTGGAGCGCCAGATCGGCAACGCGCAGGCCATCGCGGAATGGCTTGAGGCCAACGAGGAAGTGGAGTGGGTGAATTATCCGGGCCTCAGGAGCAGCCCGCACCACGAGCTTGCGCGGAAATACCTGCCGAAAGGGCCGGGATCCATTCTGACATTCGGCGTGAAGGGCGGCTTTGAGCGCGCGAAGAAACTGATCGAGGCGGTAAAGATCTTCTCGTTCCTCGCCAATGTGGGCGACTCGAAATCGCTGATCGTTCACCCGGGAACAGTCACGCACGGGCAGTTGACCGAGGAAGAGCAACTGCTCGCTGGCGTGAAGCCGAACCAGATTCGCCTGTCCGTCGGCACTGAGGACGTGGACGACCTCATCTGGGATCTGGAACAGGCTTTCGCGGCATCGCGGGGGTAACACTGGCGGCGCTTCGGCCGGTTTGTGCCCCGTCGCGCTTTCTTGCGAGAAGGCGATGCCCGCCGGAACGGGTCGGCATCGCCTTGAAACAGTTCGCAATTGTGTCGAGCAAACGTGAAACCGGAGGCGTCCGGCGGCGCTGCCGGGGCGCGGGCAAGGCAGCGTCAGCTGCGCAAGCCCGGCGCCTCGTGGCCCGTGCGCGCGACATATTCGGTGTAGCCGCCACCATAGCTGTGCACGCCTTCCGGCGTCAGTTCGAGCACGCGGTTGGACAGGCCGGCGAGAAAATGCCGGTCGTGCGAGACGAAAAGCATCGTGCCCTCGTATTGCGCGAGCGCCTTGATGAGCATTTCCTTCGTCGCCATGTCGAGATGGTTTGTCGGTTCGTCGAGCACCAGGAAATTCGGCGGATCGAACAGCATGATCGCCATTGCGAGCCGCGCCTTCTCGCCGCCCGACAACACGCGGCATCTCTTTTCGACGTCGTCGCCGGAAAAGCCGAAACAGCCCGCGAGCGTGCGCAGCGTACCTTGTCCCGCCTGCGGGAAGGCATGTTCGAGCGACTGGAAGATCGTCGCGTCGCCATCGAGCGTTTCCATCGCATGCTGAGCGAAATAACCCATCTTCACGCTCGCCCCGATGGTGACGGTGCCCTTATCGGGCTCGCTCGCGCCTGCGACGAGCTTGAGCAGCGTCGACTTGCCGGCGCCGTTGACGCCCATCACGCACCAGCGTTCCTTGCGCCGGATCGCGAAATCGAACCCTTCGTAGATGACCTTGCTGCCGTAGCGCTTGTGGATGTCCTTGAGCGCCACGACATCGTTGCCGGAGCGCGGCGCGGGGGGGAAATCGAACTGCACGCTCTGCTGTCGCCTGGGCGGCTCCACCCGGTCGATCTTTTCGAGCTTCTTGACGCGGCTCTGAACCTGCGAGGCGTGGCTGGCGCGCGCCTTGAACCGCTCGATGAACTTGATTTCCTTGGCGAGCATCGCCTGCTGGCGTTCGAATTGCGCCTGCTGCTGCTTCTCGGCCAGTTCGCGCTGCTGCGCGTAGAATTCGTAATCGCCGGAGTAGCTGGTAAGCGAACCGCCGTCGATCTCGACGATCTTGTTGACGATGCGGTTCATGAATTCGCGGTCGTGCGAAGTCATCAAGAGCGCGCCGTCGTAGTTCTTGAGGAACTGTTCGAGCCAGATCAGGCTTTCGAGGTCGAGATGGTTGCTCGGCTCGTCGAGAAGCATCGCGTCGGGCCGCATCAGGAGGATACGCGCGAGAGCGACGCGCATTTTCCACCCGCCGGAGAGCTTGCCGACATCGCCGTCCATCATCTCCTGGGTGAAGGAGAGCCCGGCGAGCACTTCGCGCGCGCGCGCTTCGAGAGCGTAGCCGTCGAGTTCCTCGAAAGTGTGCAGGACTTCGCCGTAACGCTCGATGATCGCGTCCATCTCGTCGGCGCGGTCGGGGTCGGCCATGGCGGCCTCAAGCTCCTTCAGTTCCTCCGCAACCGCGCTGACGGGGCCTGCTCCGTTCATGACCTCGGTCACGGCGCTATGGCCCGACATTTCGCCGACATCCTGATTGAAATAGCCGATGGTGGTGCCGCGATCGATCGCCACCTGACCTTCGTCGGGCTCGTCCTGCCCGGTGATCATGCGAAATAGCGATGACTTGCCCGCACCGTTGGGGCCGACAAGGCCAGCCTTCTCGCCTTTCAGGAGAGAGGCGGACGCCTCGATGAAAAGCAGATGATTGCCATGCTGCTTGCTGATGTTTTCGAGACGGATCATGACCACCGGGGATGCTGCGAGAGTTTTCGGATGCGCTATTGCGCGATTTGCTCCCCTTATGCCACGCGGGAGGCGCGGCGCCAGCGTGAAATAAGCCGCGCCGCTTCCATGGACGGCCGCGCTTGCCTCAATCCGAAAGTTCGCCCTGGAAGCGCGCGGCGTGTTGGGCCGCAGCCAGAAAACGCTCGCGCGCGGCCTCGCGCAGACGCCCGATTCCAAGGTGTCTTGCCATCATGAAGGCCGCTTCCTCGGGCTTCGCGCCGTCCGCCAGAAACCGGTCCGCGAGGGCTGCAAGTTCTGCCAGCGGAATGTCCGTGTGATCGCGCAGTTCGGTGCTGCCGGCGCGGAAACGCGGCAGCTGCGTCTTGTCGGCATTTTCGGGCCAATAGATCTTGCGCCCCTCTTCCGTTGAGCGGGGAAAGCGCCGCTCGACCACATCGAGCACTGTTTCGCGGATGCGACCGGCGGCTCGGTCGAAGCCGTGGGCGCGCGCGATGCGGCGAACGAGGACATCGTCGAAGACGGGGCCTTCGGCCTCTATGACGTGAGCGACCATTTTCCGAAGTGTCGGCCGATACCACGTTTCGTAGAAGCCGTCGCGATCAGGCGCGAAACCGGCTGCGGCAAGGTCGGCGGCGCGATATCCGCCCCCGTCGGCAATGGGGAACGCCAATTGCTCGCCCTCTGCGCGCGCCGCAAAAAGCGCGGATTGCGGTGGCGCGTCTTCCTTTGCTTCGACCAAATCGGGTTCATCGGCTGAGGCGGCGTGCGCGGGCAGGGAAGGGGCGTCTTCGTCCGACGTTTCGGAGATGAGCGCGAGCACCGCCTCGACGGGGGCAGGGGCCGGCTCGACGGGGTCGGGTGCGTCCTGCGACTTGGCCCGCTCGGCCAGCCGGTCCATTTCGAGGTGCTCGGAAAGTCGTGCGTGCAGATGGGTGAACGCGCTGTCGGGGTCGACCCACCAGTCGGTCGACCAGACGCGCACGATCCGCCAGCCCAGATTGCGAAGCACGCCCTCGCGGAGCCGGTCGCGGTCGCGCGCGGTCGCCGAGCGATGGTAGGTCGCGCCGTCGCACTCCACGCCCGCGAGATAGCGGCCCGGCGCATCGGGATGCACGACGCCGAGGTCGATGCGGAAGCCCGAGACGCCGATCTGCGGATGCACCTGCCAGCCCTTCGCTTCGAGCGCCTTCTTCACTGCGTCCTCGAACGGCGATTCCGTCTCGCCAAGAGGCTCCGAGGCAGCGGCAAGCGCGCGCGGTCCGCGTTCCGCGTATTCGAGGAAGTGCTTGAAATCGCGGATGCCTGTCGCCTTCGTGCGCGACAGGTCGATCTGGTCCGGCCGGAGTGTCGCGAACACCACGAGTTCGGAGCGCGCGCGCGTGATCGCCACGTTGAGCCGACGCGTGCCGCCTTCCTTGTTGAGCGTGCTGATCTGCACCGAAACCTTGCCCGCCTGATCGGGGCCGTAGGCGATGGAAAACAGGATGACGTCGCGCTCGTCGCCCTGCACGTTTTCGAGGTTCTTCACGAACACGGGTTCGTGCCACTCGTGGCCGAAGAACCGTTCGAGTTCCGGCTTCTCGCGGCGCTCCTTGTCGAGCAGGTTTTCGATCAGCCGTTGCTGCTCGCCGTTGAACGTCACGATGCCGAGCGAACTGCCGCTGGCGGCAAAGGCCGGATCGGAAAGACGCCGCACGACATCCGCCACGACTACGCGCGCTTCCTCTCTGTTGACGCGCCCCGAGCCGCGTTCGTAGATCCCGTCCGGCACATGCTCGAAACGGACGGCGCGATCCTCGGTCACGGGAGACGGGAAGGTGACGAGAGCGCCGTCGTAATAGTTCTGGTTCGAGAACGCGATCAGGCTTTCGTGGCGGCTGCGATAATGCCAGGCCAGCCGCTTGCTCGGAATGTTCGCGGCAAGACACTCGTCGAGAATGCTTTCGAGGTCTTCGACCTCGCTCGCATCCTCCGTGGCATTGCCTGCGCGGTCGAAGAAAGAAGTCGGCGGAAGCTGCTTCGGGTCGCCCGCGACGACCACCTGCCTGCCGCGCGCGATGGCACCGATGGCGTCCCACACCGGGATCTGCGACGCCTCGTCGAAGATCACGACATCGAAGGGCTGCGAGTCGGCGGGCAGGAATTGCGCGACGGAAAGCGGGCTCATCATCACGCAAGGCGTCAGCGCCGTCAGCGCGTTCGGCAGCTTCGAGAACAGGCTGCGAAGCGGCATGTGCCGCGCCCGCTTTTCGATCTCCCGCGAAAGGACGCCGAATTCGGGGTCTTGTCCGAAGGCGTTGCGGGCGGGCACCACTCCCGACAGGCGCGCGGCGACCACATGGCGTGCAAGCTGCGAAACCTTATGGTCGAGTTCGATGAAGCGCGCGATCGCGTCCTCATGCTGGTCCGAGACGAAGCCGCGAAGCAGCGCGTCGCGATGCACGGTCTGTTCGACCCACCAGCGTGCATAGGCGACCTCGAAGGCCGTTTCGATATCGGACGCTTCGATGTCGCCCGCTGTCAAGGCGTCTGTCAGCGGCGCAAGGCCGCGAGCGCGCGCGGCGGCGGCATGGCGAAGCCAGTCGCACCAGCGCTGGCTTTTCGGCGCGTTCGCTGCCCAGATTTCGGCAAGGCTCGCGGCGTCTCGCAGCCAATGGCCGGAGCGCGGCAGACCGAAATAGTCGTCGGAGAGATGCGCGAGGCGGACAAGCTCCTTGCGCGCCGCCTGAAACGTCTTGTATGCGGTCAGCGTCTTTCCCGCGTCCGTCGCGAAGCGGCCGCCCTCGCGCATGAAGTCCGGCCGATCGAGGATGAGCGCGGCGAGAAGGGCGAGCCACCCCGCCTTGTCACGCTCCGGGGTGGCAAGCGATGCGGCGGCTTCGGAGATTTGGCCGAGCCACGCGAAGGCTGCTTCGACGCGCGCCGGATCGGTTTCGAGCCCCTGCCAGATGGGGCCAAGCGCTCCGAACGTCGCGTCATGACGCATCGCCTTGGCGCGCCCCTCCTTCACCTCCATCAGCCCGACGATCTCGGTGCCGAGATCCTCGGGGGGCGCGCCGTCGGTGAACGGTGCGAGCGCATCCCAGACGCGCTTCTTGCGGCCGTTCCGCGTCAGGAAGGAGGCCGCGATTGCATCGCGCCAGTCCTGCATCAGACGGCCGAAGTCGAGGCTGAACACGGCGTCGCGGTAACGATTGGCGAGCCGCGCTTGCGCGGCATCGAAGGCGGCGCGGTCCCTGCGCCATGCCTCGAAGGCCGGTTTGAGCGCGCGGATATCCTTGCCGGCGAGCGTGGCGGCGTCGCGGGCCTCCGGTTTGAAGGCGAGCGCGGCAAAGACGATCATCGCATAGAGGCGATGCGGGTCTCCCGTTTCATGCGTCCCGAAATGCTTCGCGAGCACCGCGCCCGCGTTTGACAGATCGACCACGGCTTTGCGGAACGCGGCGCACGCCGTTTCCAGTTCGCCACGCCACACCGGCGACCAGTCTGCATGGCCGATCTCCTTCAGCGGGTGCGCTGCGGGCGTCGTGCCAAGCGCCTGCACGGCGGTTCGCAGGCTGCGGCAGAGATCGCGCAAGGCGCGCATCTCCGCTTCGTCGTGCTGATCGGGGGAGGAGAACGGAAGCTTGACCTTCGGTGCGAAGTCCCGTTGCGCTATGACGCGGCCCAGAGCACGGTGCACCGACAGGCCGTTGCCATGGCGGCGATGCAGCGCGACGACGACCTCGTTGAGCCGGTCGCGAAGCGCTTTCAGATCCTCCGTCGCCGAATCCCATTCGCGCGCGGCATCGGCGGAGCGCGATTCCCACGCTGTCTTGAGCTGAGCGAGGACAGCGGTTTTTTGCGCCTTGGCCGAATGCACTTCGAGGCAGAAGGAGCCGAGGCCGATGTCGTTCAGTCGCTTGCGAACGACCTCAAGCGCCGTCGTCTTCTGCGAAACGAACAGCACGGACCGCCCGTCGCCAAGAAGCTGCGCGATCATGTTCGCAATCGTCTGGCTCTTGCCCGTGCCGGGCGGACCGAAAAGCACGAAGTCCTTCTCGCGCGACGCGGCGACGACCGCGGCTGTCTGCGACGAGTCCGCCAGAAGCGGCATGAACAGGTCTTTCGGGTGGATCTCGCGGTCGAGCGCGCGTTCCTCCGGCATGTCGCGGGGATCGCCATAGGTGTCTTTCGGCGTATCGATGAGATGGCGAACCACGGGGTTCCGCTTCAGAAGCTCCGCGCGGTCGACAAGATCCTTCCACATCAGATATTTGGCGAAAGAGAAGTTCGAAAGCGTGACCTCCTCGGTCAACTCGAACCCCTTCATGTCCTTGATGTGCAGCCGCGCGATGCGCCAGATCTGCGCCACGTCGAGGCCCGACGCATCCTGCGGCAGATCGCGCTCGAACTCCGGCATTTCGAGGCCGAAATCCTGCCGAAGCATTTGCAGTAACGTCGGATTGATGCGGGCGTCGTCGTCATGGCGCACGAGCCGGAAGCCCGAGCGAATGGTGCGGCGCTCCAGCCGGACCGGCACGAGAAGCAGCGGCGCGCGGCAACGCTGGTCCTTCCCCGCAGGCGACCACGACAGAAAGCCCATGGCAAGATGCAGGCTGTTCGCGCCGCTTTCTTCGAGCGAGCCTCGCGCAGTGTGATGGATTTCGGTCAGCCGGTCCTGAAGGTCGTCGTCGGAAAGCGCGGTGAGCACTTCGCCCCGCCCGAGCGCTTCGAGCGCGTGCTGTCTCGCTGCGTCTTCGCCCGCCCTCAACTGGTAGACTTCGGCATCGCGCGGATCGTCGCCGCTCATGACGTCGGCTCTGGCGAGGATTTTTATCTCCTTGCCGCTCGCGAGCCGGTCTTCCAGCTCGCCCGCGTCAGGGCAGGAGAGATCGACGGCGCTTTTTCCGCTCTTGAAATTCAGGAGCCTGTTGCGAAGCGAGAGGTCGAGCAGCTTCCGCTTCCATTGTTCCACCCGGTCGAGCGGCTGATCCGGCTCGGCGGGCCTGACGGCTTCCTCCACGAAGGTTGGCGGTTCGTCGAGCCCAACCGATCCGCCGGCCTCCGCTGTCACGGGCAGAGCATCCTGCGCACCGTCATGCTCGACGCCGAGCGGGCGGATTCGGCGTTGGCGTGCCTGCGCGATATCGACGACCAGTTCGAAGCGGCGCGGTTCGTCCTCGTTCGCGTAGCTCGCGGCCTTGTCGACCGCGGCCCGGAATTTCAGCGGTGGATGGTTCGTGAGAAGGGTTGTCTCGATCAGGATCATTTCCTGCAGTTGCAGGCGTTTGCGAACGGTCTCGGCTTCGTCGACGACACAGGAGGAGAAAGCCTCCTGTGTGAGCCAGAGACCGCAATAGGCGTGGCCCGTCGAAAAGCCGACGAGCGGATTGAGCCCGGCCTGTTCCAGGCAGGCCGCGTAAAGCAGCGTGAGATCGAGACATGTCCCGAGCTTGCGCTCAAGGATCGCGCCGGGCAGGCGGATCTTCTGCCCGTCCTGCTCGAAACTCGCGGGCGGGAACGCGTAGACGATCTTCGCGTCGACGAGGGCAGCCCAGATCGCCTCGGCGACCTCCCACGAACGTCCCTTCCTGTTGCCGGAATAGCCGTCAAGCGCCGAGTTCCTGCCATGCAGACGGAGTTTCTCGGCGGCATTGCGCAAAATCACCTCGACGGCCGGGTCGTTCGGGCGGACGAAAGCGGCCACGAGTTCCGGCGGCGTGGAAAGTCCGGTCCATTCGTTCGGCGCGAGCGCCCGGCACGGGATCGTCGCGGTCGCCAGCGATTCCTCGCCCGCTCTCGCCGAAATGTGGATTTCGCCGTCCGCGGCTTCGGTCAGCCGATTGAGAAAGGCAGGGTCGAGATCGGCCTCGACCGGGCTGATCGAGCGGACGCCCCCCGCGTTGAGACGATCCAGCCGGAAGACCGTCGGCTTGAGAAAAGGAGGTTCCGACGAAATGGAAATCAGGACATCCGAGAAGTCGCGCTCTGTTCCGTTGGCGATCTCGATTTCGCCGATGGCCGGAATTGAATTGACCTGAAATGCCAGATTAATGCGCGGCGCCACGTTCGCCCGAAGCTTCACCGAAGGCGCCTGAAGATCAGAATCGTTGATCGGATCGTTGGTAATCGTCATAAAAAATATACCTAATTGCGCTTGTCACGGATACTCTCTGCTTACTGACTTCGCAAGCTGGATTCTCTTGTGCGTCACAATATGATGACTGTGGGGGAGAGTGCGTTTGAACAACGCAGAAATGCGGCCTGAAATCGGGCAGGCCGGAAGGGGAAAACGGTCCGACAAGTCGAACGCTGGCAGGACCGGGAATAAATTAGCCATTGGGAAATCTCCTGTCGCTAGAGATTCCTCCTGTGCAGGGCTGATCCAAAAGTGCCCTTTTTCCTTGCGGAACTTAATGAGAACGCTTAATGGTGTTCTTGGTTTGTACAGTCCTTCGCCACAACCGGGCCGCCCATGCTGACACCGAAGCAAAAGCAACTCCTCCTCTATATCAATGAGCGTATCGAAGCGACCGGCGTGCCGCCGTCGTTCGATGAAATGAAGGAGGCGCTGCATCTCAAGTCCAAGTCCGGCATCCATCGCCTGATCATGGCGCTGGAAGAGCGCGGCTTCATCCGCAGGCTTCCCCATCGCGCCCGCGCCCTGGAAGTCATGAAGATGCCGGAGCGCGCGCGCGCGGGTTTCGAGGCCGACCGCCGGCGGGGCTTCATGCCGACCGTCATCGAAGGACGCCGGTCATCTTTCGAGGACGCACCGCAGTCTCCTTTCATCCGCGACCGGGAAGACGGCGGCATATCGGTTCCCGTGATGGGGCGTATCGCGGCGGGCGTGCCGCGCTCGGCCATCGAGGACCACAGCCACGTCCTCGTCATGCCGCCGGAATATCTCTCCACGGGCGATCACTTCGCGCTCGAAGTGCGCGGCGACTCCATGGTCGAAGCCGGAATTCAGGAAGGCGATACGGTCGTGCTGAAAAAGACCGCGGCCGCCGAAAGCGGGGATATCGTGGTCGCGCTCATCGACGACGAGGAGGCGACCCTGAAACGGCTTCGCAAGCGCGGGCAATCGATCGCTCTCGAACCCGCAAACCCGGCCTACGAGACGCGTATTTTCGGTCCTGACCGTGTGAAGATCCAGGGCAAGCTCGTCGCGCTCCTGCGGCGATATTAAGATCGAACCTGACGAGTCATGGCTGATATGCGGCTATCGCGAGGGCGGGACAGCCGCCATCGAAGCGCTATAGTAAACACTTAGTCGGAGGACAAGCGCGGCGGGCGAAGAAAAGCTTTCGGCCCCTCACCAAACGACGCCAGAATGTTATATTATTAGTCCATGCTCGATTCAACGAGCGCAAAAGGACGCAAGAATAACTTTGCGGTTTGGGAGAGCTACGCACGGATGTCAGACAAGCGTCAAAAAGGCGACAAGCGAGAAGCCGCGAGCGCTCCGGCGCCGTCCAGACCTTTGCCGGGCCTTCAGTCTCCGGAGCAATTCGCGACGAACCTTCTTCGCGCCTTTGAGGCTAGCGGGCAGGCCGTCGCGAAAATCTACGAGGACCGGGACAAGCGCTCGGGCGCTTTCACGGTCGCGGGCGGAATGGCGGACATCGGCAAGATTTTCGCGCCGATCGCGCAATACTGGATGAGCGACCCGCAAAAGCTGGCAGCCGCTCAGGCGAAGCTCAATCAGGATCTCATCGACCTTTGGGGCCGGACCTATCAGCGTTTTCTCGGCGAGGAGGTCCAGCCGCTGATCGAGCCGGCCGCCAGCGATCCGCGCTTCAAGGACAAGGAGTGGTCGGAGAACGCATTCTTCGATTTCCTGAAGCAGGCCTATCTTCTGACCGGCAAATGGGCGGGCGATCTCGTCGAGAACGCCGAGACGGTCGACAGACACGCAAGGAAGCGCGCCGAGTTCTATCTGAACCAGATCGTGACCGCGCTTTCGCCGTCCAATTTCCCGTTCACCAATCCCGAGGTGATCCGCACCACCGTCTCGACCGGCGGTCAGAACCTTGCGGAGGGAATGCAGCACCTTGTGGAAGATCTGAACCAGTCGGGCGAACTGCTTCGCATACGCCAGACCGACATGTCGGCTTTCGAGGTCGGCAAGAATCTCGCCGTCACCCCCGGAAAGGTGGTCTATCAGAACGACATCATGCAGCTCATCCAGTACACGCCGTCGACGGAGAGCGTGTATCGCGTGCCGCTGATGATCGTGCCGCCATGGATCAACAAATATTACATCCTCGACCTGACACCGCCGAAGTCGTTCATCAAATGGGTCGTCGATCAGGGCTTCACGGTTTTTGTGGTCTCCTGGGTGAATCCGGACGCCAACCTCGCCTCGAAATCGTTCGAGGACTACATGCGTGAGGGGGTGCTCGACGCGACCGACGCCGTGCTTCGCATCACGGGCGAGCCGCGCACCAATGCCGTCGGCTATTGCGTCGGCGGTACGCTGCTCGCGAGCACGCTCGCCTACATGGCCGGGACGGGCGACGACCGTATTGCGTCGGCCACGTTCCTCGCCGCGCAGACCGATTTCACCAACGCCGGCGATCTTCTCGTCTTCATCGACGACGAGCAGTTGAAGGCGCTCGACGAGGTGATGGCGGAACGCGGTTTCCTCGATGGCGCGCGCATGTCGGCCGTGTTCAACATGCTGCGCCCGCGCGATCTGATCTGGCCGTACATCGTCAACAATTACCTGCTCGGCAAGCAGCCGTTCCCGTTCGACCTCCTGTACTGGAACGCGGATTCGACGCGCATGCCGCCAGCGAACCACAGCTTCTACCTGCGCGAATTCTATCGCGACAACAAGCTCGCGCGCGGGCTTCTGTCGCTCGGCGGCGTGCCGCTCGACCTCTCCCGCGTGACGATCCCGATCTACGAACTCGCCACGCGCGAGGATCACATCGCGCCCGCGCAGTCGGTGCTCGTCGGCTCGAAGCTGTTCGGCGGACCGGTGCGCTTCGTGCTGGCCGGATCCGGGCATATCGCGGGCGTCGTCAATCCCGTAAGCCGGGCCAAATATCAGCACTGGATCCTTGAGGACGGCGATCCGAAGACGATCCCCACTGTCGATGCCTTCGTGGCGCGGGCAACGGAATATCCGGGTTCCTGGTGGCCGGACTACGCGAAGTGGCTCGGCTCGCTTTCCGGCGACAAGGTTCCGCCGCGCGAACCCGGCGGCAATGGTTACGCGCCCATCGAGGACGCACCCGGCTCCTACGTCCGCGCGGTGTCGTAGCCAGCCGCGTATTACCTTTCTCTCGTCGAAGCCTCCTGCCGGTGGCTTTGACGCGCGAGGATCGGCTGTTCAGGCTGCTGGGGCGTTGCCGACGGGCCTTTGAAATTGCATGCCCGTCGGGAACCGCGCCCTCCGCCCTTGAGCCGCCATCGCGAACCCGCTACCTCTGACGCATGGCCGACGAAACGATTCTCGCGAACCCACCCATCGAGCCGATCCGGCTGAAGGACGCGCTCGAAGAGCGCTACCTCGCCTATGCGCTCTCCACCATCATGCACCGCGCGCTGCCCGACGTGCGCGACGGGCTGAAGCCCGTGCATCGCCGCCTCTTGTTCGCGATGCGGCAATTGAAGCTCGATCCGGCGGGCGGCTTCAAGAAATGCGCGCGCGTCGTCGGCGACGTGATCGGTAAATATCACCCGCATGGCGACCAGTCGGTGTACGACGCGCTGGTGCGTCTCGCGCAAAGCTTCTCCCAGCGTTACCCCCTCGTCGACGGGCAGGGCAATTTCGGCAATATCGACGGCGATAACGCAGCCGCGATGCGCTACACCGAAGCGCGCATGACGGCGATCGCCGCCGCGCTGCTCGACGGCATCGACGAGGACACCGTCGATTTCCGCGAAACCTACGACGGCGAGGAAGAAGAGCCGGTGGTGCTTCCCGCCGCGTTCCCGAACCTGCTGGCCAACGGCTCGTCGGGCATCGCGGTCGGCATGGCGACGTCGATCCCCCCGCACAATGCGGAAGAGGTCTGCGACGCGGCGCTCTATCTCATCAAGCACCCGAAGGCGAGCGTCGAGACGCTGCTGACCTTCCTGCCGGGGCCGGACTTTCCGACCGGCGGCGTGCTCGTCGACGACACGGCGGGGCTCGTGGAAGCCTACCGCACGGGCCGCGGCTCGTTCCGGCTGCGCGCGCGCTGGCACACCGAAGACACCGGTCGCGGTGCCTATCAGATCGTCATCACGGAAATTCCCTACGGCGTTCAGAAGTCGCGGCTCATCGAGAAGATGGCCGACCTTCTGCAAGCGAAAAAGCTGCCGCTGCTCGGCGACATCGACGACGAAAGCGCGGAGGACATCCGCATCGTCATCGAGCCGAAATCGCGAAACGTGGACGCGGCGCTGCTCATGGAGCAGCTTTTCCGCCAGACCGAGCTTGAGGCGCGCATTCCGCTCAACATGACGGTGCTGTCGAAGGGGCAGGTGCCGCAGGTGTTGGGCCTGACGCAGGTGTTGCAGGAGTGGCTCGACCACCGCCGCGTGGTGCTGCGCCGTCGTTCCGAGCATCGCCTCAAGCAGATCGATCACCGGCTAGAGGTGCTGGGCGGCCTGCTTATCGCCTATCTGAACCTCGACGAGGTGATCCGCATCATCCGTAACGAGGACGAGCCGAAGCCGGCGTTGATCGCGCGTTTCGCTCTGACGGACGTGCAGGCCGAAGCGATCCTCAACATGCGGCTGAGATCCTTGCGAAAGCTTGAGGAGATGGAAATCCGCACCGAGAACGACGCGCTGACAAAGGAGCGCGAAGGGCTTGTCGATCTTCTCGGTTCCGATGAAAAGCAGTGGGACAGGATTTCCGCCGAGATCAGGGACATCAAGAAGCAGTTCGGCAAGGCGACGCCTCTCGGGCGCCGCAAGACCGGCACCGCGGCTCTTCCCGATATCGACCTTTCGGCCGAGGAAGCGCTGATCGAAAGGGAGCCGGTGACGGTCGTGCTGTCCGAGAAGGGCTGGATACGCGCGCTGAAGGGCCACGACGCCGATCTCGCCAAGCTCACCTTCAAGACCGACGATGCGCTGAAGGTCGCGATCAAGGCTCAGACGACCGACAAGATCGTGCTCTTCGCCACCAACGGTAAATTCTACACGCTCGAAGCGAGCCAGCTTCCGGGCGGGCGTGGGCAGGGCGAGCCCGTGCGCCTCATGATCGATCTCGACGAGGCGGACGATCTGCTTGAAGCCTTCGTGCACAAGGCGGGCCGCAAGCTCGTTGTGGCGTCGAGCGTCGGCAACGGCTTCGTTGTGGCCGAGGATGAGGTTGTCGCACAGACGCGAAAGGGCAAGCAGGTGCTGAACCTCGGCGATGGCGAGCGCGCCGTGCTGTGCCGTCCGGCGGAAGGGGATACGCTGGCCGTCGTGGGAGAAAACCGCCGCTTGCTCGTTTTTCCGCTCGCCGAGTTGAATGAACTGACGCGCGGGCGCGGCGTTCGCCTCCAGAAATACAAGGATGGCGGCCTTGCCGATGTGCAGGTGTTTGGCGCCGAGACGGGCCTGAAGCTCGGCGATACGGCGGGCCGCGTCCGCGTCGTGACCGAACTGGACGAGTTCCGGGGCGCCCGCGCAGGTGCGGGCTCACCCGTGCCAAAGGGCTGGCCGAAGTCGGGCCGCTTCGGACTGACGGGGTTTGAAACCGCCTGACCGGCATCGAGTCCGGCATGGCACCGCCACGCCGCGCTGCTTCAGAAAGGCTGGCGGGAAGCGGCCCTGCATCGGATGCGGCACGATGCTTTGAGTTTTGGGGCGCCGTCTTTCTGTCGCGCGTCTTATCGGGAAGCCGCTTCACATTCTGCGGACGCTCTCAGGGGGGCGCTTCCCCTGGGAAGCCATACCCGCGCCGTGAGGCCGCCTTCGCGCTTGTTCGCAAGCGCGATTTCGCCGCCATGGGCTCGCACGATGTCCCGCGCGATGGCGAGGCCAAGGCCGACGCCGCCGGTTTCGGGTGAGCGGGAATCTTCGAGGCGGCGGAACGGCTGAAACGCGATTTCAATTTTCCCGGGCGGGATTCCCGGCCCTCGATCGGCGACGATCACCGTGACGCCGTCATCGCCCGTGGTCACGCTCACCTCAGCGCGGCCTCCGTATTTGACGGCGTTGTCGATCAGGTTCGCGAAGACGCGCTTCATCGCGGTAGGCTGACAGACGAGAAAGGCATGGTCCGGTCCCTCGTACTCGGCGAGGCGGCCACGGTCAGAAAAGGTATCGCACAGGCTTATGAGCACCGCCGCGAGGTCCACGCGTTCAGCGCGCTCGCCCTTGAGGTCGTCGCCCGCGAAGGTGAGCGTCGCGGAAATCATCCGCTCCATCTCTTCCATGGCGGCGATGAGATCGGCCTTCGTTTCGCCCTCCGGCAAGCGCTCGGCGTCAAGGCGCAGGCCCGTCAGCGAGGATCGCAGGTCATGCGAGATAGCCGCGAGCATGTGGGTGCGCTCGTCGATGAATCGCTTGATGCGCTCCTGCATGTCGTTCATCGCTTCGGCTACCACCGTGAACTCGTTCAACCCCGTTGTGTCGATGGGAACCGGATCGCGCGTTCGGCCGAGAGTGCGGGCGGCATCCGCGAGACGGCCGAGCGGGACGAGGACACGGTGCGACGTCATCGCCGACAGGATCACCACAAGGAGGATGGCGCCCAGAATGCTCGCCATCCTCGGATCGAAGAAGGGCGCGAAACGCGGCGGCCGATCCGGCCCGACGGTGAGCGTGCCGCCGTCGCTTCCCTGGATAACGACTTCGAAATCGCCGAACAGCGGGAAATCGCCCTCCTGAGGTTCGAGCGGGCCGGTCCGCACCGACTTCATGAATTCCGGCGGCACGAAGCGCATTTCGCCCGCCTCCGCTCTCGGAAACGACGGGCCGCCTCGGCTGGAGATGATGACCCGCGTTCCGAGCCCTTCAAGCTCGCTGGCGAGGGTTGCGCGAATCCTTTCATGGAACGAGCGGCGTCCTGTAGGCGAGCGGTCGAACGCAGGCACTGGCGGCGCAAATCCGCGCGGATGCCACCGGATATCGAGGCCGGTCCGCGTGGCGGCTTCTCGCGCGGCGGTTTCGCGTTCCGCTTCCTGCGCGGTGAGGATCGAACGCGTTGTTTCCGCGACCTCGGCGATGAGCCAGCGCGCGCTGTAGACCGTTGCCTGCGGGTGCGGCATCAGAAAGAACACGGCCGAGTTCAGCGCCTGTACCGCAAGAAGCGCGATCAGCGTCGTGACGGCGATGCGCGTGCCGAGGCTTAAACGCGGGCGGATGCTCGGCAGTCTCATTCGGTCACGCCGACTGCCTTGTATCTTCGACCGAAACCGGCGCGCAGAAGATATAGCCGCCGCTCCGCACGGTCTTGATGAGTTCGGGTGTCTGCGGGTCCGCCTCGATCTTGCGGCGCAGCCTCGACACCTGCACGTCGATGCTGCGGTCGAAGGGCGAAGCGGCGCGGCCGCGCGCGAGATCGAGAAGCTGGTCACGGCTGAGAACGTGCTGGGGTCGTTCGAGGAAGGCCAGCAACAGATCGTGCTCGCCTGCGGTAAGGTCCACGAGCGCGCCGCCCGGATTGTGCAGTGTGCGGCGCACCACATCGAGCCGCCAGTTCTCGAAGACATAGGTGATGCCCGCGATCCTCGTTTCAGGCGTGGCGTCGCCGGTTCGTCTCAGCACGGCGCGAATGCGGGCGAGAAGCTCGCGCGGGCTGAACGGCTTGCAGACATAATCGTCCGCGCCGATTTCGAGGCCGATGATGCGATCCGTCTCACTCGACATGGCGGTGAGCAGAACGACCGGGATGCGGCTCGTTGCACGAAGTCGCCGGCAGAGCGAAAGGCCGTCTTCGCCCGGCATCATTACGTCGAGCACGATCAGATCGAAACGCCCGGCCTCGACGGCCGCGAACATGGCGACGCCATCGGCGACTTCGGTTACTCGTATGCCATTGTCGGTGAGAAAGCGTTTGAGGCTGGTCCTGATGCGCCTGTCGTCGTCCACGACAAGAATATGATGTGTCGAAGCCAAGGAAAACTCCCGTTTACCGGACATCCGCATCATAGAGGGGCAAAGCTCACGCCGCCACCCTCCGCGTGTAACCGAGCGTTACATGCGTCGCCGTCGCGATACGGGAACGATCAGGCGGCGGATTTTAGGGATGCTCATGCGTTGCCTTTTCGGCGCGGCGGGGGCAGTGCGATTTGGTCTCTGTTTCAGACCCTCGTCGTTCGCGTATCGCGATACTAAGCGCGAACACCGCCGCACACGGATATCCTCTTTCTATGACGCTGCAAATACGTGCACTTCCCCGGTTTTGACATCGAACGGCAGCTTTGTTCTCGAAAGACCGGATTTTGAACAGTGTCGCGAATTACGCAGGTTTGGGCGTCGTGTAACAGAGCGTTACACTTCGTCGCCTCGCGATCATCGAAATCGGCCTCGGAAACCGTAAGCTCCACCTGTCGAACAAGGAGTATATTCGATGATTTGCTCATTATCACGGGGCGCTCTCGTTGCAGCGTTTCTGCTCCCCTGCATCGCATCTTCGGCGTCCGCGCAGACACCCGATCGCCCGCCGCTCCCGCACATTGCATTCACGGCTCAGCCTCCGTTGCCGGGCGAAGCAGGCGGTCCGGGCGCACCTCGGGGCGACGGCCCTCCCTTCTCGCATGACGGCTTCCGCCATCCACCCCGGCCCTCGCTCGCGCAGGAGCTTTCCACGCTCGAAACCGAGATTGGCATCCGCGCGAACCAGATCGACGCTTGGCGCGATTTCACCGACGCGTTCCTCGCTGTCGCCCAACCGCCCCGGCCGCCAAAACCTCCCGTTCCAGGTGACGCGCCTGAAAAGGCGAAGCCGTTCGAGACCGCGCTGCGGCTCGCCGACTCCGCAACCCAGCGCTCAAAGGCTGCCGAGGCGCTCGTCAAGTCCGTCGAGGCCCTTCGCTCGAAGCTCGCGCCGGAACAACTCGCAAAGCTTGCAGACGCGGAAGCCCGCCTGCGCTTTCCGCCGTCTCGGCCGCCTGAGCATCGCTCGTGAGGTCTGCCCGGTCCGCGAATGGTTACGTTCGAGGGCCGAAGAGGCGTTTTGAATAATGGGCGGGAGCGTTTTTCTCGATCCCGCTCCGGAGCGAAGGCCGCGGCGCCTTCTCTCCTTCACGGCTCTCATATCTGGATAAGGATCTTTTTCGACGATGCAATTCTACCGGAACGAACGCCTCGGGTTATTTCTCGACGGGCCTAATCTTTTCGCCGCCGCAAGAACGCTCGGTTTCATGATCGATTACGCCGCGCTGCTGCAGGTGTTCCGTGGTTCAGGCCAACTCGTTCGCGTGAACTACTACCTGCCAATCGCAGAGGACTTTGCCACCTCGCCGCTGCGCGGCGTTGCGGATTGGCTTCAGTATAACGGCTACACCGTGATCACGAAGCCGGTAAAGGACTACGTGGACGCGAGCGGCAGGCGGAAGATCAAGAGCGGCATGGACATCGAACTGGCGGTCGACGCGTTGAGTCTCGCGCCGTCGCTCGATCATTTGGTGCTGTTCTCGGGGCTTGGCGATTTCTGCGGTCTCGTGTCGGCCTTGCAGCGGAAGGGGCGGCGTGTCACGGTCGTGTCCACGATCCGCACGCAGCCGCCCATCGCCGCCGACGACCTTCGCCGCCAGGCCGATCAGTTCGTCGACCTCGCGGAACTCGCTCCTCTGATTGGCCGCGCGCCCGCGTCCGCCGCATAGCTCATTCTGCCGCCCTGGTGGAGCGAATTTGACATTTGAGTCCCGGTGGCCGCGAGCTCTCGCTCAATGTCAAATTCAAAAGCCCCACTAGAATCATGATGTTGCTAGTGGTCCTTTCGATTCCGACATTTGCTCGCAAGCGTGCTGCAAACGGATGCAAATGTCGGAATCGGACCACCAGCCGCCTTTCAGCAGCACTCCGATTCGGCAGCCTGGGGGATGGAATTTGCCTTGAGCGGCACGGGGTAGGCGGCCGGCACCGAAGCAATGGCGCTCATCGCGTCGATATAATCGGCGGGCAGGTCGCGCGCCTTTGCGCCTTGTACGATATGGGCGAGATATTCGGCGCTCGGCGGCCGCTCGTCGCGAAGCGCCGCCTTGCGGTACATGACGGCGGTATAAACCGTGCCCTCCGGGCCGACGACTTCGACGGGAAAGTGGAAATAGGTGCCGGTGCCGTTGAGGCGAACGCCCTGAGCGGCGTCGAGCCGGTCGACATCGAGCCCCGCCACCTTGTAGACAACGCCCCAGACATCCTTTCCCTGCGCGGGCAGCGTGGCTTCTTCGGCTCCGTCCCACATCTGATTATAGCCGTGGAACGAAAGCCGCTGATCGGGCAGGCGCGCGATTGCAACGGGCTCCGCGCGGATGCCCCGTTCGGCGAGCCATGCGGGGTTCATGGCCGCGCCGTAGATGAAGGCGAGCACGGGCGCGCTTCGCGCCGAAGGTTTTGCCGGCTTGGAGGACGAGGGCCGTGCCGAAAGCAGGGTTATCGATTTCATGCGGTGACTCTCCTTTACGCGCATCCGCCGGATAGGCTGACGGGCGCCCGGCGAGGCGAAGTCTCGTAGCCGGGCTTTCGCGTGACCGTGGCTTTGACGCCGTGTGCAGGCGCTTCGAGCGTGACGATCGCGGCGTCGAGGTCGAGTTCCGCGACGCGCTGCATAAACCAGCGCGGGATGTGATCGCAGATGATTTCGAGCGTTTCAAAAGGCGTTTGCGACAGAATCGGGATCAGCGCCTGCCGCGAGTTGAGAAGCGGGTTTTTCTTCAGTTCGTTGGCGAGGTCGAAGCGATAATGCCCGTTACCGAGGTCTTCGGCGGGGATAAGGGGCTCGGCGGCCGTCACGGGTTGCAGCTGGACCAGCTTCTTGCGCCCTTTCGAGCCGCACCCGCCGGAACTGCATCCTTCGTGCGCGCTTTCACAGCCAGCGGCAGCAGCGGCTTCGGCCTTCTCGCGCTCCCCCTTCTCGACTGTCGGCAGTGCGTCGAGCACGGACGCATTCGATTTCCAGCTCGAAACGCCAAGCTCGGCGAAATAGGAATAGAAGAAACCCCGCGCTTCGCTCGAAAGGATGATTTTGCATTCGCCGAGCGATGTGGCAGCGGTTTCGATGGTCTCACGCACGTTGGGCAGCGAGGCGTCCGCGCTCATCTCGAAGGAAATGTCGCCAATGGGGCGCCATGTCTTCGCTTCGCCCTCGTAGAGCCGGAACCGGCCCTTTTTGTAAAGGCTCGTCAGTTCGCCGTCGTCGTTGACATAGGCTGCAATCTTCATGGGGCCCCTCGCTCGCTGCGGCTGTCTTCATTGAAAGGCGGAAGAACGCCGCCGGACACTGCCAGGAGCCCGGCGGCATTGGAGCCCCCCGCCTCGGAAGGAGACGAAACGGGGGGTGAGGAACCCGGCGCTACCAGACGTTCAGCACCCACTCCTTGTTCTTCTTGTTCTCCATGTCCTGGAACAGCGTGTTGGCCATCTGCTCGGCAAGCCATGCCGCGCCGTTGTAACCCACAACCGGATAGCGATAGAGGCCGGCGCGGTCGTAGGTCGGGAAGCCAACGCGCAACATCGGGATGTTGTAGTCGATGGAGATGAAGCGGCCCTTCGAGTGACCGAGGATGAGGTCGAGTTCGAGGCCCTTGTTCTTGATGCGGTCCTCAAGCTCCCAGAAATCGGCGTTCAGCACGATTTCCATCTCGTGATCGACGTTCTCCTGAAGCGCCTTGATGCGCGGATCTTCGGCGTATTTAGAGTTGTCGTCGCCGAGCAGAAGGAGCTTCGGGCGCATTTCGAGATCGAGGCAGAACTCGGCGAGGCTGATCACGAGGTCCGGCGCGCCGTAGATCGCGACCCGCTTTTCCGCGAGGAACATGTGGCTCACGTCCGCGATGGCGTCCATCGCCACGCCGCGTTCGTGCACGAGCTTCTGCGGGATCGGCTTGCCCGTGACATTGGACAACTGCTTCAGGAAGGTGTCCGTGTTGCGGATGCCGATCGGCGTCGGGCCGATGATGGCCGGAACCTTGTGCTTCTTCTTGAGGAAGTCGGCCGCCTTGCCGCCTTCATAGCGGTTCAGCGCGAAGGTCGCCTTCGCGTTCGCGGTGGCGCGCAGGTCTTCGATGGTCGTGTTGCCGTGGTTCCTATTGTCCTTCGAGGGAAGGAGAGGCGAGTCGAAGCTTTCGATGTCGAAGAGAATGTTCGCTTCGACATCCATTTCCTTGAGAAGATGCTTCAGCTCCTTCACGTCGCCCGGGTTCACCCAGCCCGTGATGAGGTTGATCTTGTCGGTCGGCTCGTCCTTCTCTGCAAACTTCTTGACGAAGTCGCGAACGGCGAGGTCGTAACCGGAGATCATGGAGCCGACGAAACTCGGCTGATGCATCGCGATCAGATGCACCTCGCGGCCCGCGAACTTCTCGGCAAGCAGCCCTTCCTCAAGCTTCGTGATGACGCCGTCCACGTCGTCGCCGATGACCTCGGTCGAGCAGGTGGTGATGATCGGCACCACCTTGACGTCGGGATAGCGCGACAGCAGCACGTCGACGGCTTCCTCGACGCGGTTCAGCGCGCCGAACACCGCGCCGTCTTCATGGAGCGACGACGAGGCGATTTCGAAGCTTTCCTTCAGATGCTGGGAGATCAGCAGGCGCACGAACATCACGCAGCCCTGGCCGCCGTGCACGATTCCGATGCATTCCTTCACGCCGATGGACGCGAACTGCGCGCCCGCTGGCTGGCAGGTGAAGATCGGGTTGATGACGCCGTCCCGTTCCTTGGGCACTACATGGCAAGTCATTGTCTGGGGTCCTTTTCCTAGTAGTGCTGAACGGTGAGTTCAGTATTGAGCGAGCCATCGATGGTGAGGAAGTCCAGGCGCTCGTGCAGAACCTTGATGAGAGCCTTGATTTCGTCGTGCGACAGCTCGTTGATCCACGGGAAGCGGGCGCGATATTCGCGGGCCAGCAACACGGCATCCACCCAGTAGCATTTGTCGTTGGCGGTCTCGTGCACCGGCGTCTCGCCGCACAGAATCTGTGCGGTTTGACCGAGAATACCGGCGTTCTGCTTGCGGCGGTCCCACGCGCGGGAGTTGAACTGCCAGAGGCACTTCTTCATGATGTAGTTGAGAAGTTGCTCCATGCGGTCTTTTGTCAGATCGTCCATAGTCATCGTCTCTCTTTACTCGGCCGCGACAGGAGCAGCTTCCTTCTTGGGGAATTCCGGATAGGTCTTGACGCGAAGATCCGGGATCGGGTCCAACTTGCCGGCGTATTGCTTGAGGTTCGGGTCGTTGACGATTTCCACGGGCAGGTTCGCGTCGGACAGCATCTTGCGGGTGACGAAGCCCTTGTCGGTCGGGATCTCGTCCTTCGAGATGTCGAGGTTCGACAACTGGTGCATCGGCGAGTAGATCGCGTTGTAGATGTCGCGAGCGAAGCGGACCCAGCCCTCGTAACCCTTGTACGGGCCGTTGTGATAGCCGTGCGCGTTGAGGTACGGGACACCCGCCTTCTTCGCGACTTCGCCCGGGCGCTTGCCGGTGAAGATCACGTCCGGCTTCAGCATCTCGATGGCTTCGTAGCCCTCAAGCTCGTTCGGATCGTCGATCGCCAGAGCCCCTTCCGAGCAACGCGAAATGCCCTTCTCCATGTCGCCCTGGTGGCCGAACTTCGTGTAGACCGAAACGACCTTGACGCCCATTTCCTCTTCGATGACGTGCGCCCAGTGCCAGAGCTTCGAGCCGCCCGGCCACAGGCAGACGCGCTTGCCCTTGAGGCGTTCCTTGTACCAGTCGAGCTGCGGCTTCCACTTCGCGGTTTCTTCCGCGATGATCGCTTCCGCGCGCTCCTCGATGCCGAAGAACAGGCCGATCTTGCGCAGCGAGCCGGAGAGCGGCTCGAAGCCGAAGCCGTCGATGTCGAGGCGCGGAATGCCGTAACGGGCGCGAAGCTCGTCGCAGATATATTCGGCGGAGCGGGCGCATTCGAGCACGTTCAGGTGCGCGCGGTGCATGGCGCGCAGGCCGTCATAGCTGCCATTGCCGGTGAAGGTCGACAACACCTGGATGCCCATGCGCTTGAAGTAGTCGAGCATCACTTCCTGGTCGCCCTGGATGTTATACTCGCCCACATAGTTGATCACGTAGTCGCTCGTGATCTCGGGCTCGACGGTGCCGACCTTCTGGTTGATCCAGGCGATGTTGATCTTGTGGTGACCGCCCGACTGCGAGGGACCGGCGAAGCCCGGCGAGTTGCAGACGAAGATGTCGACGTCCTTGCGTTCTTCCATCACTTCCTGCGCGATGGCGTCGATGTCGTCGCCGATAAGCGCGGTGGCGCAGGTTTGATAGATCGTCATGCGCTTGATTTCGGGGAACGCGTCGAATGCTTCGTGGATGTTCTTCTTCAGAAGACCTTCCGCGCCGAACACGATGTGCTTTTCCTTCACGTCGGTCGCGAAGGTATACTTCAGCTGGAAGTTGTTGTTGTCGGAGATGTAGCGCTTCGTCTGCCACGTGTCGTAGGTGCACCCGACAGGACCGTGAGAGATGTGGATCACATCCTTCATCGGCGTGCCGATCACGTGTTTCGCCCCGCAATACGCGCAACCGCGCTCGGAGATCGTGCCCGGAATGGTGTTGAGGTATCCTTTGGGCAGTGCATGGCTCAGGTCTTCGCCCGGGCCCTTGATGACCGCGTGCTCTTTCCGCTCGGGAATGCACTTGCTGACTTTGAATTCATGATACGGCATGGTTCGGTTCCGTCCGGTGTCGTGGGTGGCGGTGTCGTGGGCGAGCCGGGGTGCCGCATCCTGTCAGCCGGGCAAAGCTTCTCCGTTCGATCCGGGAAGCCGGATCGGCGAACCTTGCGACGAGGTGACAGGATTTTGGCTTTGCGGCTCGCCCGCAGACGTTAGTCTACAAGGCCGTATTTGATGACCATGCTTTCCAGCTCGTCCATGTTGAGCGGCTTCGGAATGACGAAATCCTTGTTTTCGAGGATTTCCTGACCGAGCTTCTTGTATTCCTGCGCCTGATTGGCTTCAGGATCGAACTCCGTCACGGTCTTCTTGTTGAATTCGGCCTTCTGCACGATGTTGTCGCGCGGAACGAAGTGGATCATCTTCGTGCCGATGGCGCTGGTGAACTCGTGAAGGAACTCGCGTTCGCCATCGACCATGCGGCTGTTGCAGATGATGCCGCCGAGGCGCACGCCGGACTGCTTGGCGTACTTCACGAGGCCCTTCGCGATGTTGTTCGCGGCATAGATCGCCATCATCTCGCCCGAGGCGACGATGTACACTTCCTGCGCCTTGCCGTCGCGGATCGGCATCGCGAAGCCGCCGCACACCACGTCGCCGAGCACGTCGAAGAACACGAAGTCGAGGTCTTCGGTGTAGGCGTCATTCTCTTCCATCAGGTCGATGGCGGTGATAACGCCACGGCCGGCGCAGCCAACTCCCGGCTCCGGGCCGCCCGATTCCACGCAGCGGATTTCCTTGAAGCCCGTCTTGACGACCTTGTCGAGTGTGACCTTTTCCGCGCCGTGAATGCGCAGCGTGTCCATCACGGTCGCCTGGGGCATGCCGCCGAGGATGAGACGCGTCGAGTCGGCCTTCGGGTCGCAGCCGTGAATGAAGACGTGCTTGCCGTGGTAGTAGGCGAGCGCCGCCGCAGTATTCTGGGTGGTGGTCGATTTACCGATGCCGCCCTTGCCATAAATGGCAACCTTGCGAGTCATAAGTGGGTGCTCCTGAGAGTGTTCTTGCGTTAGCGGCCCTCTCGCCGCCTTCACACCTCCTTAAGAGCAACCGGCGTGCCAATACTCGCCAGATCGCGCAAAAAATTCGACTTCCTCTAATTTTTATTGCGAGCCTGATTTATCAGTCCTTTGGTGAGGGGGATAATTACAGAAATGAAAAAATAAAAGCGGTTTTTACATCTTTGCAAATCTGTGGCGGAGCGGCGTACCGCCCGATCCGGCTGTGGAAATCCCGTCCGGTAGAATCGTTCTTGAAGCGATACGTAAAATGTAAATTCTCGTTAAGGGCGCCATGGGAGGGCAAGCGACAGGTTTCCGTCGGGAAATCCGTTTCGTGGGAACTGCAAAAGAGATTCGAAGAGGGACGTGCGCCCGGCCGACCGCTTTCCCGCTTGGACCCGACAATCCCGCAAACGACCAGGAGCAGGCGCTTTCTTCCAAATCGAAACTTCCCGACGTGAAGACGCAGGGAAAGCAATCGATCGGGCAGCGGCGATGTAGGACGGCACGCGCGATAACGGATATGGGATCACGACCATGCGCGTGATTTTGTGTTCGCGGGGCTGTGTCTGTGGAGAAAGGGAAAGGTAGCAATAGATGAAAGAGTCGTATTCGACTCGTTTCATTTATTGGTGGGGAGCGTCGCGTATCGGGATGCGGCCCGTTATTACTTAACAAAACGGAATTTACCCGGAGGGTGCGGGCGTCGCTGGTTCGACTTTGCCCTGAACATGTATCGGTCGAGCTGCCTGACGCCTTGCGGGCGCGAAAAACAGAAGGAAATGCCTGATCGCCGTTACCTGCGCATTCGCGTGGATGTTCTTGACGCTCATCATCTCGATTTGATCGAAACCCATGCTTGACGCCTCGGCGCGCCGCGTAAGCCATCACCGATAGCCGGCGCCCACTTTCTCCGGCTGCCGGCGGCCGGGTTCTCCGTCTTTCGGTTTGTAGCCGGCCGATCTGAAGTTCTTGTAATTGATGCCGTATTTCTCCATGCGCACGCCAAGCATGCGGCGCGTGAGCCCGAGTTCCTGCGCGGCGGTCCCGATGTTGCCGTTCGAGTTCTTCAGCGCCTCGACGATCATTTCATATTCGACCGCGCGCACCTTCTCTTCGAGCCCGACGCCGAATCCCGTGCCGCTTTCCTGGGGCGTCTGCAGCGAGGGCGGGAGATTGTAGGCGTGGATCACTTCATCGTCCGACAGGATCACCGCGCGCTCGATGACATTTTCCAGTTCGCGTACATTTCCCGGCCAATGGTAGGCCATCAGCATATTGAGCGCGGGCGTCGAGATACGCTTCACGCTGCGCCCGTTGGCCTCGCAGGATTTCGCGACGAAATAATCCGCGAGCAGGATCACATCGGACCCGCGCTCGCGCAGCGGCGGCACCGTGATCGGCACCACGTTGAGGCGATAGAACAGGTCTTCGCGGAACAGTCCGTTTTCCACCATTTCGGGAAGATTGCGGTTCGTCGCGGCGATGATGCGCAGATCGACCTTGATGGATTTACCGCTGCCGACGCGCTCGACGGTGCGATCCTGAAGCACGCGCAGAAGCTTCGCCTGCACGGTGAGGCTCAGTTCGCCCACTTCGTCGAGGAAGATCGTGCCGCCGTCCGCTTGTTCAAAACTTCCCTTATGTGTCTGGAGCGCGCCGGTGAACGAGCCTTTCTCATGGCCGAACAGCTCGCTTTCGGCGAGCGCTTCGGGAATTGCCGCACAGTTGAATTTCACGAACGGGCCGTCGGCGCTCGCGCTGTTGTAGTGGATGGCGTTCGCCACCAGTTCCTTGCCGACGCCGCTTTCGCCGAGGATCAGCACAGTCGCGCGCGTCGAGGCGACCTTGCCGATGAGGTTGTATACCTCATCGATCATCGGCTTCGAATTGCCGATGATGTTCTTCGGCTTGTAGCGTTCCTTCAGCGCGTTCTTGAGGCGGCGATTCTCGTTTTCGAGCCGCACCTTCTCGTTGTTCGCGATGAGGTAAAGTTCGACGGCGGGCGCGATCATGAGCGCGATGGCGGCGAGAAATTCCGCGTCCTGCTTGAAAAGGTGCGGATTCAGATAAACCCGTTCCGCGCCGATGGTGCCGAGGACGCGCTGGCCGAGCAGGATCGGCACGCAGAAGAACGTCGCCTTCGGATGCTTTCTGTCCTGATGGGCCTTCGTACGGTCGAGGAAATCGGTGCTTTCGTGCAGGCGGGGCACCACGATGAGCTTGCCGCTTTCCACAACCTTGCCCGTGATCCCTTCGCCGAGCGAGTAGATGCCGCGCTGTTTCTGTTCGTCGGTCAGGCCGAAGCTGTCGTGGATGAAGATCGTTTCGGACTGGCGGTCGTACAGCGTGATCGCGCCGCGATGCATGCGAAGCGTCTCGCGCATGACGTCCAGGATGATGCGCAGCGGCTCGCTCAAGTCCTGCGCGGAGGAAATCGCGCGGTTCAGCCTGTAGAGGATCGGCAGGACGTTCGCGCGGCACTCGCCGGTGAAGCAATGCGTGAAGTCGTCGACAGGCGAACCCATGTCGAGGTCGAGAACCAGAGTGTCGTCCATATATCCTGCCCTTGGAGCACGATCCGAAAAGGCGCCGGTTTTGCGACCGGTCATGCTCCACCAAGAAACCAGAGCGCGGCCGCATTTCATCGATGGCGATCACGCTCAAGACCTGCGATCACGGCCGACCCGCCAAGGCGGCATTCCAGGGGGCCGGCCGATTCCGTAGAACTGAGCCACGTGTCGCCGCGTGTTGAAGACGCGGTGCGCTCAATGACGCAGGCAAGCAAACTATACGCCAAGCTGTATCCAAAAGGGAATAGCTTAATTCATGCATGGCGGCGTTTTCAGCGCCTGTCGAAAAAGCGACCGATCACGCGTTCGAGGGTGAGATGACGGCCATCAGATTTTCGTTGAGCTTACGCGCGGCTTCGTTGAAGGCGGGGAGCCGCGCTTCCGTCTCGCTTTCCAGCGCCGCTGCCCCTTCCTTGCCGAGTGCCTTTTCGAGGCTCGCGGCGTATTCCGGGATGTCACGCCATTCCGGCACCGTGTCGGGCGTGATCTCGACATGATATTGGAAGCCGTAGGCGTGGCGGCCGACGCGGATCGCCTGAGTGGCGCAGGCCGCATTTGACGCGAGCACGACGCCGCCTTCGGGCAGCCGCTTCACTTCCGAGCCGTGCCACTGGAAGATTTCAGCGCGGGGCGGGAAACCCTTGAAGATGGGGTCGGCAAGGCCCGCTTCGGTCAGGTCTACATGTGTGAAGCCGACCTCGGGTGCGTCCATCGGGCCGACCTCGCCGCCGAGCGCCGCCGCCAGGAGCTGATGCCCCAGGCAGATGCCGAGATAAGGGCGGCCAAGCTCGCCCACCCAACGACGGATCGCGCGTTTCTCGTCTGCGAGCCAGGGCAATTCATCCTCCTGCCAGACATCCATCGGGCCGCCCATGGCCACGAGCAGGTCGAACTCTTCGAGGGTCGGGATCTCGTCGCCCTCGTCGAGTTCTACGGCCAGCACCTCATGACCCGCGTCGAGCCAGAAATCGAGAAAGACGCCCGGATGTTCGACCGCGAGATGCTGGAAAACGAGAATGCGCATGGTAGCCCCCGAAGCGGTTTCGCGCGAAGCGGGTTTCCGGTTCGCGCGAAGAGAAAAGTCATGGGAAGAGATAATGGATTCTAGCCGATCTTGAAGTCCTTCACACCGGCGGGCATTTCGACGCCCGGCAGATTGCGCGGGTCCGGGATCGGCTCGCCGACATCGAAGCGGATCGGAATCGTCCCCGCCCATGCCGGAAAATCGTAGTCGGTATCGTTGTCTTCGGGATGACCGGTCCGCACCTTGGCGGAAGCCTCGTCGAGCGAAAGCGACAGGATCGTCGTTGCATTCATCTCGGCTTCGGTGACGGGGCGCAGGCGATCCCACTGGCCCGCGACATAGCCGTCGACCATGCGCTTCAACTGGCGCTCCTTTTCCGCGCGATCGGTAACCTTCTCCGCATTTCCGAACACCATCACGGAGCGATGATTGACATTGAAGTTAAAAGCGGCGCGCGCCATGACAAATCCGTCGAGAATCGAGACGCAAAGACAGACTTCCGCATCCGTCGCCGCCTTCATCGCGCGCCCCGCCGCAGCGCCGTGCCAGTAGATGCGGTCGCCTTCGCGCCACTGCATCGTCGGCGTCACGATGGGCTTGCCGTCGTGGATGAACGCGACGTGGCAAAGCGGCTGCGCGTCGAGAATGGCATGGATGGTGTCCTTGTCGTATTTCGCGAGCCAGCGGTAGCGATTGACAGTTGTGCGCGCGCTGGGTGCGGTGGCCTCGGTCATGGTCGGGAGCCTTTCTTGTATTACTCTATATATAAGTTCCGTTAGCAAGATCGAGGCCACGGCGTCAGCTTGGCAGACGGGTGCCCAAGTGACGGATCAGCGCGACCGCATCCGCCGGAGGCTTTTTCTCCAGGCGCCGATATTCGCGGCAGTCCGGCGTGCGGGACAGAAGACCCGTGTCGACCATCTCCCGCCGGAGCAGGGCGTGATCGCCGAACAGGTGATGGGCGTTGAGAAGGTGGTTCACCTCGCGCTCGGCGAGGACCGCGCCGGCAGGCCATCGCGACCACATCACCCACAGGCAGAGGTCGCGGTGGCTGGCCTTGGAAGGCCATCGGATGAACCGCCCGGCGGCATCGAAATAGCGCGCGATGCGTTCGACTCGGACGAAATCCACCGGCTCCGGCGCGGCAGGCGCGCGTTCGAGTCTGGCTTCCGCCTCGTGTTGCGCGCGAAGGTGCTGGAAGTTGCGAAAGCCCGCTCCGCGCGCCAGCATGTTCAGGATCTGAACGTGGCCCGGCTTCTCAGGCGTGGACTGAAGCTCGCGACCGATCGAACGGGCGAGCGCGGATATATCGTTGGCGGCGTAAGGAAACACGGTTCTAGACATGGCTCATCCTCGTGGCGCCAAACCGCTTGGAGAACGGGTCGCGGGTCGCTCTTGACGACTGGCACCGAGGGTGTCCGTCGATGGGTGTTGAGGGCAGGTTTAGCTTCCCGGCGGGAATAGCGACGCCTCGGTGAACTGCTGACCGCCATGAAGAATAAGGCGGCTGGCCCTCCTGCGCAAGCTCGAACGCGAAGCTTCCGCTGCGGCCGATCCCTATCGCAGCAGGTCGTTCAGCGCGTCGGCGGAGATGGCCTTGTCGAGGTTGTTGAACTGGCCGAAAGCGAGGATTTCCTCGGCCTTGAGGCGCAGATTGCCAAGCAGCGAGCGCATCAGCGCGGTGCCGAGCACGACGGAGGATGCACCCGCCCGGCTCAGGGCCTTCAGGTCGGGCGCGGGCGTCAGCGCGACATTGATCTGGAGCGGGCCGTCCACATGCGCGGAGAGCCGCTCGACGATCTGGATATGTTGCACGCCGGGCACGGCGATACAGTCCGCGCCCGCCGCAAAGTAGGCTTCCGCGCGCTCGACGGCGGTTTCAAAGGGAGAATAGGGGGGCGGCTCCAGCAGAAACGCTTCAGTGCGGGCAGTCACCACGGCTGGAATGCGCGTTTCAAGCGCGGCCGCCTTCGCCGCCTTGATGGCCGCCGTCATGTCATGCATCGAGGCCATGCCATGCTGGCCGCCCCGTCCGCCGTCGCCGATGGTCACGCCCACGCAGCCGGCGGAAACGACGGCGTTGACCGCGCGGCCGATCTCTTCCATGGACCGGCCGATGACGCCCTCAAGGTCGGCGTTCACCGGCACGGAAAAATTCGAGGCGACGCTTTTTGCTGTTTCCACAAGCGTGTCGAGCGGGACGCGATCTGCCGGCAGGAGCCCGCGCGACCAGGCGACGGAAACGGGTGATATGCCGATGATATCGAAACCCGCGTCGGCGATCACGCGCGCAGAGATGACGTCCCAGACCTCGGGGAGGATGAACGCTTCGCGCGCCTGCAAGCGCTTTCGGAAGCGGCGCACTTTTTCCTTCTGATCCTTGAGGGCGTTCTCGTCGATGCCTGACGCGCTGTCGAAATCTGCGACATGGTTCGAAATCATATCACACACGGCCTCTGCCATTGGTCCGCGTCGTGCGAGACGACGCCGGATAAGATGCTTCGGGTTAAATGTCCTTCGCCGATCCCGCAAGCAAAATGCGGCCTTGCAATGGCGCGTCACGGCCGCGAGGCGACCTCTGTGCCTGCCTCACGCACCTGTGCAGGACGCCACCTTCAACGCCCGCGAGAGGGGGAGATTGGAACCGTCGAAAACGATGCCATATTAACGACCAACCTGCTCTGGGACCGGGACTTGCGTCATGTTGCCTGCCATGTCACGAACCGTCGCTGCCCGCGCCGCCGTGGCGCTCGTCGTATTTGCCGCGCCTCTCGGGCTGGCCGTGTCGCGAGCCGCCGACGAGCGGGCCGAGGCCGCCACCGCTGCTGTGGCGCAAGCCCCGGAGCCGGACACACGCGGGCTTCAATCCGACGCGCTGCTTTCCACCATCGACCGCATCCTGAAACGCGCGGCGGCAGAACGCGAGGCAGTGAAGACGTTGCCGAACCGGGACAAGTTTCTGTTCGAGCCGGTCTTCACCGAAACGCGACAGGACCGCGAGAAAACCGTTCGCGCGCTGCTCGATGGCGCGCTGTCAATCGTGACCGATGCTCCCGTTCTGAAGCTTCAGGACGACATCGCCCGCCAGCGCGAGAAGATCGCCTCCAACCGCGACCGCATCGCCACCTTGCGCGAGCGGCGGCTCGACGCGCCGCAGGGCAGTATGTGGCCCGGTATTCTCACGGACACGAAAGACTCGATCGACCGGACCATCGCGGCGCTTCAGGACGACATCAAGGAACGCGAAGCGGACATCGTGCGTGTCAAGCAGGAGATCGGGAAGGCGCTCGACGTCGCGGGAATTCCCCTCAGTCAGGATCAACTCGATCTCCTGCTCGACAGCGTGCTCGGCGGGGATCTTCTGAAGCTGATGACGGCTTATGAAGTGGCGAAGATCGCCGACCGGAAGCTTGCGGAACTCGTCGAGCAATCGAACGACGATCTGAAGGCCGCGCGCCGCTATTTCGCGATGCACGCCGCGCTGTTTGCGCTCCTCGTACAGGCGCAGGAATTGCTCATCGAAAAAATCGACAAGGTTTACATGGCGCGTCTCGACGGCATCATCGGCGACATCGCGAGGACAGGGGCGAAGACAAGGGATCTGATGCAGTCGGCCACGCGCGACGATCAGCGCCGGACGCTGGAAGCGAACGCCAGGGCGCAGGAGCTTTCACGCAAGGTATCCGGCTTCTATCGCGACTATCTCGCGACGCAGCGGCGCCTTTTATGGCAAACGCGTGAAAAAACCCTGTTCGATCTGAACGTCGCGGACAATACCTATGAAACCGTCGAGGCGAGCTTTCAGTTGAAAGCGCTCATGGATGAAGCAAAAACATCTTTCGATTCTTTGCAAAAGCTTGACGCTCCCGGCTTCGAGCAGATCTTCCGCAATGAAAATTTAAGGCGCGAATTCGAGACTCTCACCCGTAAACTCGCGCCGGCGTCGTGAAGGGCGGCAGCTGTCTCCCTGAATCAACAGCGGCGTGAAAATCCGACGGCATCGCGGCTTTGGGCTTCGTCAGGCATGCGGTTCCGATCTATATTTGCAGCGTCTAGCGGGACGATAGGTATTTCGAGATGCGGTTTGTACTAAGTCTGATCCTGGCGGGAGGCGTTTTTTCGGGCGCTCTCGCAAACGACAATGACTGCGCGTACGATCCGAAAACATCTTCCGTTTCGCGCATCATCGCAGCCGATTCCACCCACGGCGCGCTTTACGGCACAGCGCTGAATGCGCAGTCCAACCGGTCCTATGCGCGCACGCTCAACCTCCGCGACCGCGAAGTGGTGCTGACATTCGATGACGGCCCCCTCGGCACGAATACACGCACGGTGCTCGACACGCTCGACAAACACTGCGTGAAGGCCACGTTCTTCTCTGTGGGACGCATGGCGCTCGCCGATCCGAAGCTTCTCAAGGAATACGACCGGCGCGGCCATACCATCGGCACACATACCTTTTCGCATCCGTTCGGCATGGACCGCATGGCTCCGCAGGATGCCATCGCCGAGATCGAGAAGGGGTTCGCGGCGGTGAGCCATGCGCTCGGCAAACCTGTCGCACCGTTCTTCCGCTTCCCCGGTCTTCGCGATTCTCCCGAGGTCGTCGCCTATCTGGCCAGTCGCAATATCAGCACGTGGTCGGTCGATGTCATTTCGGGCGATACCGATCCCGGCGCGAGTGCAGCCAAGGTGACGCGTGACGTGCTGGCGCGCGTTCGCGGAGCAGGCAAGGGCATCATCCTTTTCCACGACATAAAGAAGCCCACGGCGGAAGCGCTCGACGGCATCATCACCGCGCTCAAGAAAGACGGCTACAAGTTCGTGCATGTCGTCTCCAACACGAACTACCAGCCCAATCCCGAGATGGTGGCGAGACCCGACGCGTTCCGCACGCCTCCCGAGATGGCGACCGTAACCGGCCGCTGGACGGCGTCTGCGGCTACGGTCGTACGCCCCGAAATCAAGGCGGGCAGCGTCGACGTGATGCGGACCGAGTGGGTCGAACTCCAGCAGGCGAATGAACAGCTCACCGGCAAAGTGCGCTCCGAGACTGCTTCAGGCGGGAGCGGTCAGACAGACAGCGCCCTCGTCGCCACCAGCGCGGGCGGCGGCGGTAGCGGACAAACGGGCGGGGCCTATATGGCCAACAGTTGGCTCGTGACCGGACAGATTCAGTAACGCCGGAGGGGCGCGAAGCGCCTCGACAGACCGCAGCGCGGGCCGGAAAACCATTCTCGCGAGGTGCTTCGGCATGCATACGTCCTTTCAATTCATACCTTAGCCGGTTCGACGGCACACAATCGGTCTCGTCGCGCTATTCATGGCGGTAAAGCGCGGCGCCGGTTCCGGCGGCGGTGCCCCTCACCGCGCGAAGGAAGGGGACAGGGCTCAATCGCAGCTTGTTGGGGCCTTTCGCGATCCGCTATGTTTGCGCACTCAGAGGGGTGGCGAGCAGGCATGAGACAGGACGAAGCACTTCAAATCCTCAAATCGGGAGCGAGCGTCTTCCTCACGGGCGAGCCGGGCAGCGGCAAGAGTTACGTCGCGTCGCGTTTCGTCGGCTATCTGCGGCGCGAGGGCATCCCCGTCAGCGTCACCGCGTCGACCGGCATCGCGGCAGCCCAGCTTGGCGGCATGACGGTGCATGCATGGAGCGGCATCGGCACGCGCTCGAACCTGTCACGCGCCGACCTCGATTTCATAGCGCGCAACCGTCGCGTGACCGACCGCATCAAGAAGGCGCGCGTCCTCATCGTCGACGAAGTGTCGATGCTGTCCGGGCAGACGCTCACCGCCGTCAGCCAGGTCTGCCAGTATGTGCGCAAATCGTCCGCGCCCTTCGGCGGCATCCAGACGGTGTTCGTCGGCGACTTCTTCCAGCTTCCGCCCGTGGTGCGCCGCGACGAGCATCCGGGCGCAGAGACGGAAAGCCAGGACGAGGCAGACGCGTCGCCCTTCGCCTACGCAAGCCGCGCGTGGCGCGACCTCGACCCCGCCATCTGCTACCTGACCGAACAGCACCGCCAGACCGACCGCGCGTTTTCCGAGCTTCTCGGCGCCATCCGTTCGAACGCCTGCCGGCGCGAGCACCTCGAAATCCTAGCCAGCCGCAAGCCCACGCGCGAGACGCTGCCGCATGGCATCACCCGGCTTTACACCCACAACATGGACGTGGACCGCATCAACCACTCCGAACTCATGAAGCTGCCGGGCGAGCCGAACGTCTTCCTCATGAGCACGATGGGCGACAAGGTGCTGTCCGAGGGGCTCAAGCGAGGCTGCCTTTCGCCGGAAGAACTCGCGCTGAAGCTCGGCGCTGTGGTGATGTTCACCAAGAACGACCCCGAAGGCCGCTTCGTGAACGGCACGCTCGGTGTCGTCTGCAATTTCGACCGCGAAGGCGGCTGGCCGGTGGTCGAAACGAAAAGCGGCTTCACGGTCACGGCAAAGCCCGCCGAATGGAAGGTGCAGGAAGACGACGCCGTGAAGGCCGGAATCGAGCAGGTGCCGCTGCGGCTCGCATGGGCGATCACCGTGCACAAGAGCCAGGGCATGTCGCTCGACGCGGCGCTGATGGATCTGTCGAACGCTTTCGAATACGGGCAGGGTTATGTCGCTCTGTCGCGGGTTCGCGCGCTCGGCGGCCTTCATCTTCTCGGCTGGAATGAGCGCGCCTTGCGTGTGCACCCGGAGGCTTTGGCGAAGGACGCCGATTTTCGCGAAGCGTCGGAGAGCGAGGCCGACCGACTGGCCGCGCAGGGGGCGGAGAAGATCGAGGCGCTGCGCGTATCCAACTTGCGCGAGATGAAGGGGCTGCCCGCCGGTCCCGCCACGCCGTCGCCCGCCGCCCCGGCGCCCGCGTCCGTCGAAAGCGTGAGGAACGGCGCCCCCGAGCACGCATACAGGAAATGGAGCGTGGAGGAGGAGGCCGACGTATCCGCCCGCTACAAGCGCGGCGAGAGCGTGAAGGCGATTGCCGCCGCCGTCGGGCGGCAGGAAGGCGGCATCCGCGCCCGCCTCGTGAAGCTCGGCCTGATCATGAAATAGCCGGGCGGTCTGAGGTGGCACCGGCAAAAGGTGACAGGGCGGTCGATTTCTGCTTTCTAGGGTTTCCAAAGAAAAATCGGCGCGCCTCTTCCTCCCTCCAAGATCTCCATGCCCCCCATCATTTCCGTCTCGAACGTCAGCAAGACCTACGCCTCGGGCCTCGTCGCCCTCAAGGGCGTGAGCCTCGACATCGCGCCGGGCGAGATTTTCGCGCTGCTCGGCCCGAATGGCGCGGGCAAGACCACGCTGATCAGCATCATCTGCGGCATCGTGAACGCGAGCGGCGGGACGGTCACCGTCGGCGGCCATGACAACGTCAGGGACTATCGGGCGGCGCGCTCGCTGATCGGGCTTGTCCCGCAGGAACTCGCGACCGACACGTTCGAGCAGGTCTGGGCGACGGTTTCATTCAGCCGCGGCCTTTTCGGCAAGGCGCCGAATCCCGCCTTCATCGATCAGGTGCTGAAGGATCTCTCGCTTTACGAACGCCGCTACAGCAAGATCATGACGCTCTCGGGCGGCATGAAGCGCCGCGTGATGATCGCGAAGGCGCTCGCGCACGAGCCGCAGATCCTGTTCCTCGACGAACCGACGGCAGGCGTGGACGTCGAACTGCGCCGCAGCATGTGGGAGTTGATCCGCAAGCTGCGCGACGCGGGCGTGACCATCATCCTCACCACGCATTACATCGAGGAAGCCGAGGAGATGGCGGACCGCATCGGCGTCATCAACAAGGGCGAGATCATCCTCGTCGAGGAAAAGGCGGAACTGATCCGCAAGCTCGGACAGAAGCAACTCATCCTCGACCTTGCGCAGCCGCTCGCGGGGCTTCCGCCGGAACTTGGCCGCCACAGTCTCCTCCTCACAGGGAACGGCCAGCAACTCGTCTATACCTACGACACCAAGGGCGAGCACACCGGCATCACGGCGCTTCTTAACGAGCTTTCGGCGGCGGGCATCCGCTTCAAGGATCTGAACACGAAGCAAAGCTCGCTCGAAGACATCTTCGTGGGACTGGTGAGCGGCAAATGAACTGGCGCGGCGTTTACGCAATCTACACGTTCGAAATGGCGCGCATGCGCCGCACGCTTCTGCAAAGCGTGGTCTCGCCCGTCATCTCGACGGTGCTTTACTTCGTGGTGTTCGGCTCCGCCATCGGCGGCCGCATCACCGACATGCAGGGCGTGACCTATGGCGCGTTCATCGTGCCCGGCCTCATCATGCTCACCATCCTCACGAACTCCGTGGCGAACGCGTCTTTCGGCATCTATTTCCCGCGCTTCCTCGGCACGATTTACGAAATCCTGTCCGCGCCGATCTCGGGCCTTGAAATCGCGCTCGGCTGCGTCGGCGCGGCGGCAACGAAATCGATCATTCTCGGCCTGATCGTGCTGGCGACCGCCGGTCTGTTCGTGCCGCTCGACATCGCTCATCCGGTGGCGATGATCGGCTTTCTCGTGCTGACCGCGATCACCTTCAGCCTGTTCGGCTTCCTGATCGGCATATGGGCGGACAATTTCGAGAAGCTTCAGGTGATCCCGCTGCTCGTGATCACGCCGCTGACCTTCCTCGGCGGGGCGTTCTATTCGATCCACGTGCTGCCGCCCGCGTGGCAGACGGTGACGCTGTTCAATCCCATCGTGTACCTTATCAGCGGCTTCCGCTGGTCGTTCTTCGACATCGCCGATGTCAGCCCCGGCGTGAGCCTCGCCATGACGGCGGGTTTCCTCTCGCTGTGCATCCTCGCCGTCTACTGGGTATTCAAGACAGGCTACCGGCTGAAGACGTGACGGCCCGGATAAACCCGAAGCCGAATGCGCTTGTTAAGCGCTTTTGGCGATAGCGCCGATCGCCGGAGCGTTGTTCTCAGACGCGGGCGCCCTTGACTTTCGTTCGCCCGGCCCCTCTTCTCAGGATCGGCTTTGACGGCTCCTCGATGTCGAATTCGTCGAGGAACTTCTCGCGAATTGCGTTGAACGCCTGCTCGATTTCGCCCCAAACAAGGTTGCGATCACCGATGGGCGAAGCGGCAGGGTCCAGCTTTTCAAAAGCCCGCCGCATGTCGTGGAGAGGTTCGAAAGGGTAAGCGCCTATCAGTTTGTCGGTCTCGCCGACATTGGCATAGACGATGCGCATATTGTCGATGCATTCGGAGAGCTGGGTGAATGTTCTCCAGTAATGTTCGGAATCGGGCTGCGGCATCCTGCAATAATAGAGCAAAGCCCCTTTCGTCTTGACGATCTCGCGCCACTGCTCCCGAAGGGAATCAAGGAAGGTCTGTCTTCGCTGATAGATATTTGCGAGGTAAGCAACCGCGATGGTTGCGATCAGGAGCGAAGAATCCTTGATGAACTCATAGAGATTCGAAAGGCGGGGATTGTCATCGTTCAGCTTCGCAAACAGCGATAAGGCGATGAAGCCCAAAAGGACGGCAACGACAACGCGAAGGATTCGATTCTGCCGGCGACGGGTCATGGATTGCTTCTTTCGGAAATGGCAGGTTGCCGGAACCTGTCCGCTCCGGCGGGAGGCGATCTCCACCGCTCCCGCGACCCGGACCGGTGCAGGTAAAGCTTCGCCATTTCCACTTACGAATACGGCTTCGGCATGGCGTGCCCCCTGCCGTATCGTGCAATCACACGGCTCGGCAGGTCACGCGGGATCCCGCGACAGCCCCCTCAGCGCCGCGAGCGAAAGCAACCCGAATGCGCTCCAGAAGGCGGCTGGGTGGTAGCTGTCGAGATCGAGCAAATGCGGCCGCCTGCACAGGGCACGGGCGAGCGAGCACAAGTCCGAATCGGCAACGAGACATGCCGCCGCCGATGACAGCGGCATGTCCGCGATCTCGATGAGTGGCTGGAACGCCAGCCACCACCATGCCATAGCGGCCACCAGTGCGACGGTGCCTGCCAGAGCGATCCGCGCCGCAGTGATATGCCGAAGCGCACGTAGAACGCCGCTCATCAGATGATACCTTTCTGCCAGTAAAGCGTACGGTCGCGGACCGTGAAGACGAGCTTTACGATCCCCGCGCACAGAACGGCCATCAGCAGCAGGTCGGCGTAGACATTGGCGTAAGCGGAGTAACCGCTGGCCCAGGAGAGATACCAGCCCAGTCCGTATTTCGAACCGAGCATTTCGGCGACGACGAGTGTGGCAAAGGAGTAGTAGAGCCCCATGAAGATGCCGACGAACACGTGCGGCAGCGAGGCGGGCACGGCCACCCGGAGAATCTGGAACGAAGTTCCGGCGCCGAGCGTGCGCGCGACGTCGTAATAGGCGCGGTTGACCTGCGACACGCCGGAAGCCGTCAGAATGGCAACCGGAATGCCCGCCGCAAGCGCCACGAGAAATACGCCGCCCTGAAAAGTCGTCGGAAAGGCATAAAACGCGATGGGAAGCCAGGCGGTTGCCGGCACCGGGCCGATGAGCTTCAGCACCGGCATGCCCCAGTAGTTCACCAGTTGCGACCAGCCAAGCGCGACACCCGTCACGAAGCCGGCCGCGACGCCGATGACGAAGCCCAGGGTCCAGAGTTGCAGCGAAGCCAATATGCAGTAGCCGATGCGTTGCCGGTCATCGACGTAGGCATGGAGCAGCGCCTGCGGCGGCGCGAAGAACGGCTTGGGAAGCCACCCCGTCTTCGCGGTCACCACTTCCCAAAAGGTGAAGATGGCTCCGAGCGCGATGAGCCAGTGCCCATAGTGATCGATGACGCGCCCCGTCTTGCCGAGCCTGTTGTTGATAAAGCCGAGCGCAAGCAATATCGCGGCGCCAGCCTCCAGCAAGAGCACGAAACGATCCCGGCTGCCCCATCGCGAGACATCCGGGAACGTATCGGTGACGATCGCCGCAAGGAGCCATGTCCCGGCGGCGATGAAGCCAGGATACCAGACGTCACCCAGAATCCCTTGCCGCAGCCGAATATTTCCGATTGCAACGGACGTCATCTGCTACACCAGAATGTTGTCGGTGAACTGATTGGCGAGTTCGACCGAGTCGGCGTCGCCTGAAATGACCTTGATGAGCTTCAAATCGTCGAGGGAATCCTTGACCTGCTGGATCAGTTCCTTGCCGATCGGGTGGTTGTGGTAGACCATGCTGTCGAGATCGTCGGTGAGATCGGCGAGCGAAATCTGCGGCTTGAACGTATCGAAGTAATATTGCGCGACCTCTTCGGGGTGGTTGGCCGCGTATTCATGGACCTCGACGGTAGCCTCGGCGAGGCGGCGCACCGCATCCCGGTTGGCCTTGAGATACGGCACGTTGGCGCCGATCACGCAGCACACGCGATCCTGATAGATGCCGGTCTGCGTGTCCGCCAGCTGGATGAGATCGAACTCCTTGCGATAGGTGTAGGCCCAGGGGTCGAACTGTGCGAGCGCGTGCGCTTCGCCCTTGTTCACAGCCTCACCAACCAGGTTCCACGGAAAGGCCCTCCAGTTTACATCCGTCTCCGGGTCGATCCCGGCTTTGGCGAGGGTAACGCTGAAGGACAGCTTTGCCGGGCCGGCGAGATCGGCGACTGATATCGTCTTGCCCTTCAATCCCTCGACTGTGGTGACGCCGGACGCCTTCGATGCCAGCAGCCTCTGGCAACCGCCATGGGTCCCGACGAAGAGCTTGAGGTCGAAGCCCTGTTCGAGCGGTTTCAGAAAGTCGAGTATGAGACCGAGGCCGACATCGGCCTTGTTCGTTGCGAGCGCATGGATGAGCGTCTGTCCACTTGCCCCCTGGAAGAAGAGTTCGGCGTCGAGGCCGTGCTTGGCATAGAAGCCCTTGGCAAGGCCGAAAGCCGCGGGCGAATGGCAGGCTGCCACTTCGGTCCAGGCGATGCGGATTTTTGTCGGCTTCGCGATCACGTTTGCCTGGCTGAACGCCTTGCCGACGCCAACGCCGCCAGTCGCGGCCAAGGCTGCCGCGCCGAAGCCACCGAGCAGCTTGCGCCTTGAGATGCCTGAACGTTTTCCGTCTTGTATGCCATTCCCACCGTTTGCCATTTTCTGCTCCCGAATCTTGCCCTTCAAACCAAGTCAATATTCAATTTAATATATATAATAAGTCAACAATTAAGCGTGGGGGGCATGTCTCGCTGGTTTCCGATTCGCGGTCGAACGCCGTTGGCCGCCGGCGACCGAAGACGCGAGGATAAAACCCGCGTTCGTCAGATCGTCTCACCGAACGCTTGGCAGCTATCGGACATTGCTGCGCTGATCGATGCAGGAAAAGTTCGACCGCTCGTCGAACTGAGTTTCCGCTTTTGCATGCCGCAGATGCGCACCGGCTAAGCGAGCAAGGGCGTAAGCGAGGCAAGATTGTGCTGCGCACAGAAGTCATCTGATTCGAGCCGACTCCATCGCGTCCGACAACGCTGCTTTGTTGGCCCCCAGCGCCATTGTGAATTTGGTACAATCGGGGATTGAATAACTCTGATCGCGCGTCGCAATCAGAAGTGGCGTGGAGGAATTTTCTTCGCCATCCATGCCGGGAGAAGGCGAGCGCTACCCTTGCCGCGTTGCTACCAAATATTTCCATCAACGAGCCGAAATGTAGTTTGTTACAAAACGACAACAGGCTGAGAAAACTTCTCATTTTGGCGTCTTCGCGCTTCAGTTCAAATTTACATTACCAATTAATGTTGATAGATTTTATATACAAATAATGGGCGCGGGCTGTGGGGCTCGCTGGGGCATTCGAGGGGAATTATGAGAAAATTGGGCACTGCGCTCGCGATAGCGGGCGCAACGATGGCGGCTGGTCAGGCGTCAGCTGTTGAAAACTGGGTTCCTTATACCGACGGGATCAGCCTCGGGAGCGCGGTCGGCGCGCTGCCGCCTCCGGGCGTCTATTTCCAGAACGTATTCTTCTACGCTCCGATCAAGAACCACGATGCGAAGGGCAATTACACCGGAGACGACATCACCGGTTACGTCAACGTCCCTGCGGTGATTTTTGTCCCGGATATCAAGATCCTGGGCGCTCAGTATGCCTTCGCGATCGTCCAGCCGTTCGACCACATCGAGTCGGATCCGAAGGTCGGCGGAAACGTGAACCGAAGCGGCTTTTTCTCCACGATCATTTCGCCGGTCAATCTTTCCTGGCAGTTGCCGAACGATCTGCACGTTTCGGTCGGTCTCGGGATCTACATTCCCGATGGCACGTTCGATTCGAGGGTGCCCGGTGGCGCGCTGCCCAGCTCCAATTTTTGGGCCTACGAGCCGAGCGTCGGGATCAGCTGGCTGCATAATGGCTGGAACATCAGTGCCAAGTTCCTCGTCGATATCAACGAGAAGAACGAAGAAACAGACTACAAATCGGGGAATGTCTTCAATACGGACTTCTCGATCAACAAGGCCATCGGCAACTGGACGGTCGGTTTCGGCGGCTACTGGCGCTATCAGTTCACCGATGACGTTCAGTTCGGCAGGAAGGTCAACGGTGACGGCAATCGTGCCGAGGAATTCGGCGTCGGCCCGATCGTCGGCTACAATTTCGGCTCCTTCCAGTTCGACGCCTACTATGAGCGCGCGCTTTACTGGAAGAACGAAGCTGCCGGCGACCGTCTGTTCACACGTGTGACCGTGCCGCTGTACACGCCGAAAGCGGAAGGAGCTTCCCTCAAGTAGCGCAGGCGCGATCCTCATCGCTCTTGGAAGTGCCGGTCTTTCGAGCTCCGACTGCTTGGAAGACCGGCCGTATCGTCCCTTGTCCTGCTCTCTCGACGAAAGGTAATGAACGATGGGAGATACTGACAAAATCGCCGGAGTTGCTCTCGACCGCCGCAATTTTCTGAAGGGCGCAGCCGCCGCCGCTGCGGGCGCGACTCTCGGCATATCCCCGCTGCTCGCTTCGCGGGCTTATGCGGGTCAGGAACTGAACCTCACCATTATCCAGCCCCATGCGGTCACGGGTGAGTACCTGAAAAAGGAATTCCTCGAAAAATTCGGCGTTACGCTCAATTTCACAGTTATCCCATATGACCAGATTCAGGCGCAGGCGACGCTCGACGTGCAGTCAGGCGCCAATCGCTTCGACGTGCACGACTATTGGTACGCGACCATCGGTGCACTGGCTGAAGACAAGGTCGTGGAGGACTTGACCGATCTCATCGAGAAGGACAAGGCGCTCGTCCAGCCGGAAGATTTCCTGCCGGCGATCTACGACCCTTACTCGCTCGTGAATGGCCGACGCTACGGGCTTCCCTACGACGGCGATACCCATCTTCTCTATTACAATAATGAGATTCTTGCGCGAAATGGCATAGCTGTCCCGAAGACCTGGGACGACTACTACAACGCAGTAAAACTCATCACGGAAAAGGAAAAGGCGAACGGGATTTACGGCGCAGCAGTGCTCGGCTTCAAGGTTCCGATCATCCTCATCTCTACCTACGGCAACCGGCTCGCTGGTTTCGGCGGGTCGTTCCTCAAGGACGGCAAGCCCAATCTTCTTTCAGAAGAAGCGATTGCCGCCGCAGAAGAGCTCGTGCGCGTGGCACCCTATGCGCTGCCGACGCCATCGGAAACCGCGTTCGAGCAAGGGCTGCCCGCATTCCTCGCCGGCAAGACGGCCTTCATCGAATTCTGGAGCGATCTGGGCGTAAGAGCGCAGGATCCCGCCAACTCGAAAATCGTCGATAAATGGGGTGCCGCGCCGGTCCCGCTCGGCGGCAACAACAAGGCGAATGTCGCATCGCTCAATGCAGGCTTCGGCTGGGCCATATCCACCGGCTCCAAGAAGAAGGCCCTTGCCTGGGAATTCGTCCGCTGGGCAACATCGGCAGATGTGACGTTGCAGCTTCTGACCTTGCAGAATTCCGGTATCGATCCGGCGCGTACGTCCGGCCTCAACGCAGGCAGCTACAAGGCCTTCGCTCCAAAAGTGCAGGCTGCCATCGCTGCGTCGAGCAAGACCCTCACCTGGCCGAACGGACCGCAGTCGCCGAAGCTTCTCGAAGCGCTGACTGACCAACTGTCACTTGCGCTCAACGGGCAGATAAAGCCGAAGGATGCATTGGCGGCGGCGCAAAAAGAGTGGGAGCACCTGCTCGCCTGACGGGGTAGACGTGCAACTGTCGATTGCCATTACGCCGCCCTTTGCTCACGTCAGTCGGCAAAGGGCTGCGTTCATCCTTCTTGTCCCGCTCGTCGTTGGTCTGGTCGTTTTTGCGATATATCCGGCGATCTATCTGGTTGCCCTTTCGCTGACGAAATCCACACTCGGCCAACCCTTCAAGTCGTGGGTCTGGGGCTCGAATTATCTTTGGGCGGGCGGCGGAGACGGGGGTGTCTTTCTAACCTCGCTTCTCCGCTCGGCAGTGTTCGCACTGACTGTCACGGGGCTGGAACTCGTCGCGGGAACAGCGCTCGCGTTGCTCCTTCTCAAGCCGAGGCGCGGCGATTCGCTGATCCGTGGTTCGGTCCTCCTGCCTCTCATGACGCCGCCCGTACTCGTCGGCACGGCCTGGAAGCTGATGCTCGCCCCGGCGGGGGGGCTTGTGAATGGCAAACTGCAGGCCTGGGGCGTGATCGACGCGCCCATATCCTTTCTCGGAAGTCAGCCGTGGGCAGACATCTCGCTGATCGTCGCCGATGTCTGGCAGTGGACACCCTTCATCGCCATCATGGCATATGCCGCGTTGAAACAGGTGCCGGGAGATGTCGTCGAAGCCGCGCGCCTCGACGGGGCAAGCGAAGGGCGCATCTTCTGGACGATCCTGCTCCCGCTCACGGCGCCCGCGCTCGCGGCCATCTTCGTGTTGCGGCTCGTCATGGCGTTCAAGACGTTCGACCTCGTCTACATCCTGACCTATGGGGGGCCCGGCAATTCGACGGCGTTGCCGAATTTCGGGATCTGGCGGCTTGCCATGCGCAGTTTCGACGTGGGGCTCGCCGCCGCCGAAACGGTTCTGTTCGCGGTTTTCATCTCGCTGGTGCTGGTTCCCGTTCTCCGGCTCCACAAGCGCTTCGAGGAGAGAATCTGACATGGCGGCAAAATCCGTGTCGATCTTCCGGCGTTCGATCTCTGCCGCAGGTCTGTTTCTGGTCCTTTTGTTCTTTCTGCTTCCGATTGCTTATCTCGGCGCGCTGTCCTTCAAGACGCGCGACGAGGTGCTTGTGGGCCGATTCTTCACGGCTCATCCGACCTTCGACAATTGGCTCAAGACGTTCGAATTCATCGACCTCACAGCCTTCATCTGGCACTCGCTTCTCATTGCCGGCGCATCCGCGCTTCTGACGCTCGTCATCACCGCGCCAGCCGTCTATGCCGTCGCAAAACTCGGACGCGGCGATTTTGTGGGGCAACTCACTCTCGCGAGCTACGTGGCGCCCCCTGTCGTCTCGCTGCTGCCGCTATTCTTCCTGATGCGGATTACGGGACTTCTGAACACCGTACCGGGAATGATCATCCTCTACGGCGTGATGAATATCCCGGTGGCTTATTGGCTCCTGCGGGGGTTCGTGAAACAAATCCCGGTCGAACTCGACGAGGCAGCCTGGACGGATGGCGCGGGCTACATAAAGACCTTCGTGCAAATCAACCTGCCGCTGCTGGCGCCGGGGCTCGTTGCCACCGGGCTCATTACGCTCATCCTCGCTTATAATGAGTTCCTGTTTGCGTCCGTCTTCGCGCAGGACGACGCCGTGAGGGGGCTCACCGTCGCGCTCTCGATCTTTCAGGGCGACCGCATTGTCAATTTCGGGCAGATGGCGGTCGCATCGCTCGCAGGCATTCTTCCCGTCTTCATCATAGCCTACGCATTTCAGGGGCGATTGATCGAGGGCATGACGGCAGGCTCAATCAGGTAAGCCATGACGACCATTTCGCTTGAAGGACTGACAAAGACCATCGGCGGGCAGCCGATCCTGCGCGGCATCGATCTCGACATCGATGCCGGTGAATTCGTCGCCGTCCTCGGTCCCTCCGGATGTGGAAAGTCATCGCTCCTTCGGCTGATTGCGGGGCTGGATGCCCCGACATCCGGCACGATTCGCTTCAACGGGGAGATCGTGACACACATCCCGCCGCAGGCGCGCAACATTGCCATGGTGTTTCAGTCCTACGCGCTTTATCCGCATATGACGGTTCGCGAGAATATGTCGTATGGGCTGAGGCAGCGGAAGTTTCCCGCTTCGGAGATCGCCGCGCGCGTCGAGAAGACCGCGAGGATCCTGCATCTCGAGCCCTATCTCGACCGCAGGCCGAAACAGCTCTCGGGCGGGCAACGGCAGCGTGTCGCGATGGGGCGGGCCATCGTTCGCGAGCCGGTGGCGTTTCTCCTCGACGAGCCGCTGTCAAACCTCGATGCGCAATTGCGTCAGGCCATGCGCCAGGAAATCCGCACCCTGCAGAAGGAACTTGAGGTCACCACCCTCTACGTCACCCACGATCAGGTTGAGGCGGTCACGATGGCAGACCGCGTCGTGCTCATGAATGCGGGCACCATCATGCAGCAAGGGGCGCCACTCGAACTCTATGATCGGCCAGCCAATCTCTTTGTCGCTCGCTTCATTGGCACGTTGCCGATGAACGTCTTCGACGTGACCCGAGTCGAGGGCGGCGTGCGTGCGAATGACGGAGCGATTCTAGGCGCGGTCCCTCGCGACGACGCCAAAAGTCTGGTGGCCGGTCTGCGGCCTGAGCATCTCTCGATCAACCCCGGTCGAGAAGAGGAGAAATTCGCGGCGACAGTGACCGCCGTGGAGCATCTCGGCGGCGAAGTGGAAATCTATGCCGATGGGCTGGGCTCGAAACTCTGCGTTCGCGCCTTCGACCGCGATGTGCCCAAGCCGGGAGAGCGCGTCGTTCTCGGGTACGAACCGCAACGGCTTCATCTCTTCGACAAGGCAAGCGGCAGCCGCCTTCCAGCCGACTATTACGCCGCGTCGATCGCATCCCTTATTCATATGGATACCGATTTGTAGGCAGGCACCTGCTGCTGAATCCGGCGCGCTTTCTCCAAAACCGGATCGGTCGTGGTGAAACCGCCATCCTCCACGAGAAGCGCCCGAGCGAAGTTCAGGGCCGCCAATTCGCCCAGCGGTCACTGCATGAGAACCTCGACGAGTTTGGTATCGCCCGCGGCGATCGTGAAGGCCCCAGCATATTGCCGGTCGCCATGCTGGGCAGCCACTCGATACTCCCCCGCCGCCAGCACATGCGTCGGGAACGCGCCCGCGCTTTCGCGGATGACCTCGCCGCTGGCATTGTAGATCGTCCATCGCGTATCGGCGACGGCCTCGCCGCCCCTGCGCTGCACGAGCTTCAACGTGACCTTGCCCGCATCGTGATCGACATTCGCCTCGGCGATCTTGCCGGGCTCGATCACGATGTCCGTAGACACGACAGAGTTCGCGTCGCCGTAGGTGCTGACGATGTGATAAATGCCGGAGTTCAGGCGGATGACGATGCCGGGACGAAGGTCGCTGAACAGCCGCTGCCGGTTGCCCGTTTGATCCTGCGCGTCGGAATAGATTTCGAGCTTGAGCAGGTGCTCGGCCACGATAGGGCCATTCGCCAGCGTGGCCATCAGCCGAAGGCCTCCTGCGTTGACGACGAAATCCTCGTTGACGGGCGTCTGCGGCCAGACGTCTATCTTCCGGGTGAGGTTCGCGCGGCCATAGGCGACGTTGACCAGATACCGGCCGGGCTTGAGTTCGAGCGTCGGGCGGGCCTCGTAAATTTTCGTCACGAGCTTGTAGGTGCCATCGCGGGCGTTGCGCTGCTGGAAAACGCGCCAGACCACGTCTGCCACCATGGGCGCGCTGCCTTCGCTCAGATAGGCTGTGAAGGTGACTGGGGCGGGCGGTCCCGATGTCGGCGGCGCCGGCCGCGCATGCGGTTGCTCCGCCTCCTGTCCGCCGTCTGTCGGGATGACCGCCTCCGCGTCAGTCGGAATTTCCTCCCCGTCGACGACGTTCGAACTGCTCCTCGATTTCGGCGCGGCGTCGGCTGGGCCGGATCTCATCGTCGGGCATGCCGCCGCGACAAGTGCGATTGCGAAGGCGCGCGCAAGAATCGCCAGCATTGCAGCGCGCATCGTTTTTTCTCCCCGGAAGGTCGTCATCGGATGTCAAATCGTCCCCGGATCAGGCAGCGTCCGCCGCGCGAGAGAGCCTAGAAACCGCCTTCGATGAAATTGAGGCGAAAGCGGTCACTGCGCCAGATTCGTCGTCTTCATTTCTCCGGCGACGATGACGATTTCGGCACGGCGGGGCAGGTCCGGATTGTTCTTTGTCCGGCATTCAAGGTCGTATCGCCCCGCCTTCAGAATGAAATGCGGCTCGACACCGGCTGCGCGGATCAGGGGCGGGGCGGTGCGTTCGCTGCCCGCCTCGAAGACGGCGCAGATGCCGTCCTGCTTGCCGGAGAGGAGAGCGATTTTTGCCTCGCCTACGTCGAGAACGACGTTTTCCACCGTCGTCCGTCCCGGCGCGACGCTCACCGTTCGCACGTCTCTTATAGCGCCGTACACGGTTTCGAGGCGATAGGTTCCTGCCGGAAGATCAATGCGCGGCGATGCGCCCGACAAACGAAGGAGCGGGGCACCGCTTTTCGCAACCGGGGTTGCGCCGTCGGTGAAGAGGCGATACCAGGCCGGAAGCGTGGTCGCCGCCGCCGGGGCTGCCAATGCCCTTACCGCGAGCGTCCCGACGTTCAGCGTCATGCTGACGACGGCAACCTTTCCGCCTTCGACCCGCACCGGCGTTTCGAGGCTCGAAAGCCCCGCCGTCGCCGCGAGGACATAATCGCCGCTGTTCACGTGAAAGATCGCGGGAGCGGTGCTTGAGCGGGCGATCTCATCCCGGCGGCCGTTCGCGGCCTTCCTGTAGAGGATGAAGAACGCGCCAGCCGCCGCGTCCCCTCCCGGCGATTTCAGGGCCTCCGCCGCGATGGTACCCGCGTCGAACGGCACCGTGCGTTCCACCTTCGAGCCCTCGACCGATAACTCCGCGCTCGCGGTGGCGAGGCCATAGGTAAGGGCGACCTTATAACGGCCATCGGGAAGCCTTGCCTTTCCCTGTCCGCCGCCTCCGACCCAGAGCGGCGCATCGGATGCGCGCGTCTGGCCGGTGGGCGTCGGCACGATCTTGAATATTTCCCAGGTCACGCCGGCGTCCAGAAGCGGCAACCCTTGCGCAAGCGTGGCGGAAAGAACGACGTTCGGCTCCGGCTGGGATGGAGCAAGCGGCGCTGGCTTGTCCTCGGCCGTCGTTGTTGCAGGCGCGGGGGGTGCTGCTTCATCCGCTGGCGTTGCGGCGGCCTTCCCGGCGTCCGCTCCGGGGGCGGAGGGAAGGGCTGTTGCCGTCGCAGGAGGGACGGGGGAGGGGGCTTTCGCGGGCGCGGCAGGCTCGCTTTCGGGCGCGGCCTTCGCCACCTCGGCAAAGGCTTGACGCAGCGCCTTGTCGAGGTCGGCCGAGGTCTTGACCGCCGCGAAGGCCCCACCCATGGCTTTAGCCGCGCAGGTATAGGCAGCCGCCGCTTTCTCGTTCGCGCCAAGGCCGAATACGGTGAGTTTCGCTTGCGGCGCGGTCTCGTGAAGCGCGCGAGCCGCAGAACACACATCCGTCGCGCAGTCGTCGCCGGTCCCGGCGATCAGCACGGCGGAAATCGGCTTGTCGCCGCCAAGTGCCTTTACCGCTTCCTCGACCGCGGAGAACGCGGGCGCGCGGCCTGCTTTCGGCTCGATCCTGGCGAGTGCCTTGGTCAGCGCCGGAAGCGTCGCTTCCTGCGGTTCACCGGCGAGCGCATTGGCGCGGTCTTCGCACTTCTTCTGCGGATTGCCGCCAAACGTCCACAACGACGCCCTGACATTCGGTCCGAGTTTCGCTAGCGCACCGCCAATACTACTTCGCGCAGTGTCGATCTTCGTCTTCCCGCCGAGATGGGCATTCATCTGCGCGGTCGCATCGAGCACGATCACAGCGCGCGTTTCAGCGCTTGCCCCGCCTGTCGCCAGAAGCAGGGCCAAGCCGCCGATGCACGAGCGGCCAAGGAGACATGCAAGACCCGTCCGCATCGCAAACCTCATTTTTGCGCATCTCGCATCATTACCCGACAAAAGTTACGTCGCGCTTTTGCCGTTGCCGGAATACGCAACGTCAGAACCGGAACTGCTCGGCGAGGATGCGCTCCTCAAGTGCGTGGCCGGGATCGAAAAGGAGCTTCAAACCCACGGCTCGCTCCTCGCGAATGGTCACGGATAGAACATTACGGAATTCGGCATGGTCGGCCACCGCGCTCACCGGGCGTTTTCCGGCCTCCTGGATCGTGATCTTGACAAGCGCCTTGTTCGAGAGGAGCGCGCCGCGCCAGCGCCTCGGCCGGAACGGGCTGATGGGGGTAAGCGCGAGAAGCTTCGCTTTCAGCGGCAGGATCGGGCCGCCCGCCGAGAAATTATAGGCCGTGCTTCCGGCTGGCGTCGCCACGAGAACACCGTCGGCGACGAGTTCGCCGATGCGCTCCTTGCCGTCGACCGAGATCGACAGCCGCGCGCTCTGCGCGGTCTGGCGGAAGAGATGAACCTCGTTCACCGCGAGCGCGTTCAGCGTCTCGCCCGCCATGTTCTCCGCCTGCATCTTGAGGGGGTGGATGATCGACAGCTTGGCGTTGGCCACGCGCTCGGGCAGGTCGTCCTCGATGAACTCGTTCATGAGGAAGCCGACCGAGCCGCGATGCATGCCGTAGATCGGCACCTCGGTGCCCATGAAGCGGTGGAGCGTGGACAGCATGAGCCCGTCCCCGCCGAGCGCCACGATGACGCTGGCTGATGACGGATCGACAGCGCCATAGCGTTTCGCAAGCCGCTTCAAGGCGGCCTGGGCTTCCGGCGCGGGGCTTGCAACGAAGCCCAGACGCACCTTATCCGCGAAGACGGCGCCGCGGCTCGGGGCGGGGATTACCTCGGCCATGAGAGCCCGGCCCCGTTGTCCGGCAAGCCGACCCGCCGAAAAGCGATGTCCATTGGTAAATCCGTCCGAGAAGAAGCCATGACCGAAGATGCTGCTATGATCGTCATATATACCACGCTTCCAAGTGAAGAGGACGCTCGGAAATTGGGCGGTGCGCTGGTGGAAGAGCAACTCGCCGCCTGCGTCAATATTCTTCCCGGAATGGTTTCAATTTATCGTTGGCAGGGTGCCCTCGAAACCGGAAACGAAGCCGTCATGCTCGTCAAGACCAGAAAGAGCATGAAGGCGCGGGTCATGCATGAAATTTCCGCGCGGCATCCCTACTCCGTACCCGCGATCCTTGTCTTCGAGCCCAGCGATGTCGCCGCATCCTATCTCGATTGGCTCCACAATCAAACGTCCACCTCGCGCTAGCTCATTGAGCCGAAATTATGGCAAGCTTCACGCAAGGTTGGTGCTTTTTCGCAACGCTTGCGCATTAAAGATCCGAAAACCTCTGAAAACAGAGGTACTTAAAGGATGAATCAACGAACTTGCATTCATAGAGGTTCGCAATCATCTTAAGCGTGTAGCGGGGAGTAAAGTGCATGGGCTGGCAAGGAAAGTTGAAGGAGGCAGCACTGGCGTGTTGTATCGCCTTGTTGCTGGCCCAGCAGCCGACAAGGGCAGAAGCCTTTACAGCCGAGCCGGTCACACCTCCGGCTGCGGCACAGATCCCTTCGTCTCCCCTTGCGAAGCCTGCCATGCCTCAGGCAGACTTCAATGCTCCGAGCGATCAAGTGCAAAAGTCGGGCGGTACGGAAGTCGCCATACCCGGTATCGGCGTGGTTGGAACCCTGCCGAAACTCGACTTCGGTCTCGAACTGTTGTATGGCCCCAAAAATGGCGGTTCTGCGTCCGAGTTGTCGGCGCCACCGCTGCAATTCGATCAGCGCTCGCTCGAAAAGGACGACGTGCAGATCAAGGGCACCTTTACCCATAAGTTCTGACATCACCCCGGCTATCGGATGACCTCGCGCTTCGTCTCGACGCTTAAGATCTGGGCCTGCGCCGGTGTTCATCTTCTCACCGCGAGCGGTGCCGTCTTCGGTCTTTTCGCGCTCATGGCCGCGAGCGATTCTCAATGGGAAGCCGCGTTCGCATGGCTCGGCGTCGCGCTGGTGGTGGACGGCATAGACGGCCCTCTCGCGAGGGCGCTCGACATCAAGAAGACGCTCCCGCGCTTTTCGGGAGAAGAACTCGACCACGTCGTCGATTATCTGACGTATGTCACCGTTCCCGCCTATATGGTGGTGACATCGCCCATCGCGCCTGAGGGCCTGCGCCTGCCTCTGGCCGCGCTCATCCTGCTTTCATCGCTCTATCATTTCTCCGACACGGAAAGCAAAACCGCCGAGGGCTATTTCGTCGGCTTCCCGGCAATCTGGAACGCGGTCGTCCTTTATTGCTTTGTGCTCGGCCTCGATCAGGTCGTCGCGGCGGTCGTCATCGCCCTTTGCGTCGTCTTCACCTTCATTCCGCTATGCTGGGTTCATCCGGTGCGCGTTCGACGGCTGCGCCTTCTCACCCTCGGCGTCGTGCTGGCATGGAGCGCCGCCGCGATCTCGGCGATGCTCCACGGCTTTCCGGGCACGATCGGAGAACGGATCGTTTTCGCGGTCGCCGCGGTTTATCTCATCGCAGTCGGCGTCAGCGGAAAAAGGCGCAGCGCTTCTGCTTCCGATGCACCGGAGCTGACGGCACAGTCCGGCGCTTGATTTGAAGGGACCGCTTCCGGGCGGGTGATCATCCGTGGAATTACTGCTCGATCCGTCCGTTTGGGCCGCGCTCGTCACCTTGACGGCGCTCGAAATCGTCCTCGGCATCGACAACATCGTGGTGCTTTCGATCCTCACGCAGCGTTTGCCGCCGGATCAGGCAAGGCAGGCGCGCGCAATCGGCCTCAGCCTCGCGCTCGTGCTGCGGATCGCAATGCTCTTTGCGATATCCTGGATCATTCATCTCACCTATCCGGTGTTTTCCGCGGCCGGGCGCGAATTTTCGTGGCGCGACCTCATCATGATAGGGGGCGGCCTGTTCCTGCTCGTCAAGGCGACACAGGAAATTCACGCCTCCATCGAGGGGGATGGGCACGCGAACGCCGCAACGGCGAAGGCGAGCTATTCCGCCGTCATCGCGCAGATCGCCGTGATGGATATGGTCTTCTCGCTCGATTCCATCATCATGGCGGTCGGTCTGGCACAGCACATCGAGGTGATGGTGGCGGCGGTGTGCATCGCCATCGCCGTCATGTTTCTGGCGGCGAACCCGGTCGCCGAATTCATCAAGCGGCATCCCACGACGAAGATGCTCGGCCTTGCCTTCCTGTTCCTCATCGGCGTGGCGCTCATCGCCGACGGCTTCGAGGTTCACATTCCGCGAGGCTATATCTACTTCGCCATGGGTTTTGCGGCGTTGGTGGAGGCTTTCAACATATGGGCCAAGGCGCGCCGCGAGCGCTCCGTCCCGGCAAGCGGCCGCTCCGAATCAGAGACAGCGAAGCGCCCCGTTTCTGTCGCGGCGTCACCGGCAAGCGGGCCGGCGCCCCTCGCCGGCAGGCCGCCCCGAAGAGGAAAACCCACGTCAAAACAGCGCCGTCGATAGACGTCTGAACGATATCCCGACGTTTTCCCCACACCCTGCGGCCGCGCCATTGACTTGATCGCGCTCTTGGCCCTGATTTCGTCCATAACGCCCGCTAGCCAGCAGGCTGCGGGTTTGTCCATTGGGAAGGGGATTCATGCGCGGCCTTATTGTCACGGCCTTCGCTGCCATGATCGCGGCGGGAGCGGCCCCTTGCGCCGCCGAACGGGTCACGATCGAGCATCTCGGCCTCGGCCTCACAGCCAATCTGGAAATCGCGCCCGGCAAGTCGCTGAAGAGCGACGGCGCGGTGCTCATCGTGCACAACTCGCTCGGCAGTGACCGCATGGAGCCCATCGCGACGCTTCAGGACGCGCTGCGCGATCAGGGTGTCAATACGCTCGCAATCACGCTCGGGCTCGGCTTCGACAGCCGCAAGGGCAACTTCAACTGCGCGCTGGAGCAGGCGCACCACCACGAGGACGCGATCGACGAAATCGCGGACTGGGTGAAGTGGTTGAAGGACAAGGGCGCTGCTTCCATAACGGTTGCGGGGCATGGTCGCGGCGCCAATCAGGTTGCGCTTTACGCCATCAACCGCCTCGACAAGAGCGTGAAACGCGTCGTGCTGATGGCTCCGCTGATGCAGACGGAGGAGAGCGCCGAAGCCGAATATCGCGCCATTTTCAAGGGCTCGCTGCGGCAGTATCTCGGTCAGGCGGAAGAACTCGTGGCGAACCAGAACGGCAATCAGTTCGTCAATGTTCCGGGCTTCCTGACCTGCTCCAATCCGGCGGTGACGGCGAGTGCTTTCGCCAACTATTACGCGTCCAATCCCAAGTTCAAGACGACCAACCTCTTGCCGAGCATCAAGCTGCCGGTCCTGATTGCGGTCGGTGACGGCGACCCCGCGCTTCCGGAGATCAAGGCGGCGGAAGGCGAGTTTTCGCAGCTCAAGACCGTGACCTTGTCGGTGGTTCCTGGCACCGATCAGAACTTCCACGACCTCGGCGCGGAAGAACTCGCCAAGAAAGTCAGGGAATTCCTTTTTCATCGCGTGCAGGGATAGCGAAGCTGGTCGGATCCTTCTCGGCCAGCGGAGTTGGTGCGAACTCCTATTACATTAAATTTGTTCGCGCTTTCAGACGGCGGATTTCGCAAGCTCGCTGTTTGAACTATGCTTCGCCTGCGGAGCCTGAATGATGATGTCTCACAGAGCAGCGGTATCTGGGGTTGTGTTAGTGGTCTGCGCCGTCGGCTCTGCGCGCGCCGTCGATGCCCCTCATCCAGTCGAAGGCACGCCCTCGGTCTGGATCGTGGAGCTTGGCGGCTATGGCGTTTTCGAGCCGACCTATCTCGGCTCCCGGCGCTATGGGGGAAGCTTCAAGCCTCAGATCGATATCCGCGAAGCGGGCGACAAGGAGTGGCTTTCCTTTCCCAACGACGCCTTCGACTACAGCCTCTACGAAACCAACAATTTCCGCGCAGGTCCGGCTGCCGACATTTCGCTGCAGAGCCGACTGCACGGTCAGGACATCGATCTGCATCTGGGCAAGGCCGATGTTACCCTTCAAGGTGGGGCATTTTTCGAATATTATCCGCTGGATATGATCAGAACCCGGGTGGAATTGCTGCAGGGCATAAACGGCAACCTTGGCTTTGCGACAAACCTGTCCGCGGACTACATCTGGCAGCCGAGAGAAGATCTCGTGCTTACGCTCGGACCTCGCGCGCAGATTGTGAATGATCGCTATGCGTCGGATTATTTCTCAACGCAAATCGCTTTCAGGCATCATAACACCTACGTGCCCTATCGCGCGGAGGGTGGGCTTCTGTCATCGGGCGGCGAGTTCACGAGCAAATACGATCTGACGAGCACGTTCAGCGCGAAATTCTTTCTCGACTATACCCAGTTGATGAGCCCTGCCGCAGACAGTCCGCGCGTCGATCTCAAGGGCGCGAGCGACCAGGTTATCGTTGGCATCGGCGGCAGCTATAAATTCGACATCCACCAGTAGAACATCCTTTTGCTTTCGCGCGGGCATTGGGGACGCGTGCCTGATTTCGGTGCAAAATTACAACTTGCATCGCGTTTCGCTCGTCTCGCCGTTAGAAAATACAAGCCATTACGGTATGACTCAGCCATGTTACGCACAGATTATAACGTCTAACGGCAAGGGCGTGGGCTATGGTGGGATTGAAACAGGCTGCGGCCTGTGTCGCGTTGCTGGGCTTTGCAGCGGGTAGCGCTCAGGCGGCGGACCTTTTTGGTGAAAGCGGCGGATACAAGGACGGTGCGGCTGCTCCGTACTGGGTGGTGACTGTCGGCGGATACGCGGCTGTGGAGCCGTCTTTCCCCGGCGCGAAGGATACGGACTTCACGTTCCGCCCGATCTTCGATTTCTATCGCGCGGGCGAGAAGGAGTGGCTGAGCCTTCCCAACGATGCGTTCGGCTTCACCCTCTATCAGACGGCCAATTTCCGCTTCGGTCTCGCGGGCAATTATATCGACGAGCGCAACGTCAGCGACGATCGCCGCGCTCTCACGGGCCTTCGCGATATCGACTACACGATCCAGCTCGGCGGCTTCGCGGAATACTACCCGGTTCCGTTCATTCGCACGCGCGTGGAACTTCTGCAGGGCGTCACCGGCGCGGAAGGCTTTGAGGCCAACCTCATCGCGGACTTCATCTACCGCCCCGCTGCGCAGTGGCAGTTCACCGTTGGGCCGCGCCTGAAATTCGTGTCCGGTGACTATAACTCCGAGTTCTTCTCGACGCCGAGCAACTACCTCAATCTTGGATATGCCTATAACGCGGGCGGCGGGCTGAACTCCGTGGGCGTGTCTGCAAGCGCGCGCTATGATGTCAACGAGCGCTGGTCGATCCGCGGCTTCGCGGAGTGGAACCGTCTCGAAGGCGATGCCGCCGACAGCCCGCTCGTCAAACTTCGTGGCGACGAAGACCAGTGGCAGGCCGGTATCGGCGCCGCCTACAAGTTCAACTTCACGTACTAATCGGCTCGCGTTAAATCGGGCGCAATTTGCGAAGAGCCGCTCCCGATTTGCGGTGCGATGCTGTGGCGATGATCTGGAGCGCGCTTTTGGTTCAATCAGAAGCGCGCTCTCTCTGTTTTTACGTCTTGCCGGAAGCCCGCTTAACACTTTTCCAGACGCGTCCTGGCGCGTAAAGTGGCGACACGCCATTTGCTCTCGGTTCGGGCGCGAACCTCGGATATGTCAACGCCAGCGCCCCCGCTCTGGCGTTTTTTTCGACTCCGTTCGCGCGGTGAGGGGCGTCCCGTGGCCATGGCGGCCTCGGCTGGGCCGTGTCTCCGTGTGGGTTGGCGCGCGTCGTTTTAACGAGCGTTTTGCTGAAATCCCACCGTCTCCGCCACAATTTCGCACCGTGGACTGTCTATTACCATTTGTTAACGAGGTGTTGCGCATCGCTGCGCTGACGCTTGGGTCGCTTCCGGCCGAAATGGATGGCAGTTCGCCGGAGCGGGCAGATGGTTGGGTTTTCGCCCGTTTAGGACGCGCGAGAAATCCTCATGGGCGGGCGGTGCCTTTTGGGTGATCAGGGCCGAACGAGACCGCGGAAGCTTGGGGCGAGCGAAATCGGCATGCAGGTCAGGTGGGCGTTTTTCGTCTTGTTCGTGGGTGCGGGCACGCCAGTTTTTGCGCAAGCGGCGGCGTGCGATGCGGGTGCATTCAAGACCGTGGTGGCCGAGGCAGGCGCGGCGATCTCCGGCCTGCAGGATGCCAACGCAAAGACGGTGCAGGCAAAGCTTCAGGCGCTGCGCGCGCACCACAACTGGTCCGACGATGTCTATCCCGTGCGGGCGACGCCGTTCGTGAAGGATGACACGACGATGGCGATTGATGCCGCGAACCGCGCCCTGCTCCTCAAGGTGCAGTCTTTCGATGCCGACAAGGCGGCGTCAGAGGATGGGCGTTGTTCGATGCTTAGCGAGTTTCGCCTCGTGATGGACGAAGTCGTTCGCAACACGGCGGCGAAGTGGCGACACATGGTGGCGAAACTCGACGCTGCGACGGCGGAGGTCATGCAGGCCGGGATGGGCGAGTAAGGCGGCATTTCAGCATCTTCGTGCTGGCGCGTTGTTTGACCGGCTCGCGCGTGACACAGTCGGTGCTGTGCCGATGGCGCGATGATGGTCCTCGCTCGGCGTGTCTGTGTCTCCAACGCGCCGCCTTTTGCGAGACGCGCTCTTTGCCGATGAGCTTTTACGGGGTGCGGCGGACCCAGCCCAGTGGTGTCAGGTGCTCTTGCGGCGTGAAGCGGGTCTTGTAGGCCATCTTGCGCGAGCCCGCGATCCAGTAGCCGAGATAGACATAAGGCAGCCCGCGCGCCCGGGCGAATTCCACCTGTTCAAGAATGATGTAATTGCCAAGGCCGCGCTTTGAAAGGTTCGGGTCATAGAAGGAATAGACGAGCGAAATGCCGTCGCTGAGCCGGTCGCATAGGACGGCTGCGATCAGCGGCCCGCTGTTCTCGCCATCGCGTGGCTTGAGGCGGTATTCCGTGAGATAGGTCTCGACCGCGCTATCCTGGATCATCATCGAATAGTCGAGCAACGTCATGTCGGCCATGCCGCCATCCGCATGGCGGACTTCGATATATTCGCGAAAAAGGGAGAATTGTTCGAGCGTGGCCCGGCCGGAGATGCGCCTCGCGGAAAGATCCTCGTTGATGCGCGCAATCTTGGCGAGGGTGCGATGGGGCTTGAACTCGTTGACCACGATGCGCACGGGCACACAGGCCGCGCAGTGGTCGCAATAGGGCATGTACGCGATGTTCTGGCTGCGACGGAAGCCGCCCTTCAGCAGATTGTCGACAAGGGCTACGGGACGATCCGCGGACAAATGAGTGAAGATCTTGCGCTCCATACGCCCGGGGATATAAGGGCAGGGTTGCGGCGCAGTCACATAAAACTCGGGGAATCGTCTTTTCTGGTCCAAGGTAATCTGGCGGCTAGCGTGGAGGCGGAACCATTGTGCCTAAAAAAATCACGTTAAGCCAGACGCAAAGAGGATAAACAGGAAATTAAGTTTCGCTACCGAACCGATGAAGCTCCGTCCCATTTGTCTTAAGCCATATCTTGGCTCGATGGTAATTAGGGACCGCGTCGCGAACGAGACGCCAGAAGCGAGGGCCGTGGTTCATTTCCCTCAGATGCGCGACTTCATGCGCCGCGACGTAATCCAAAACAAATGGCGGCGCAAAGATGAGCCGCCATGAAAAAGAAAGTGTGCCGCTTGTGGAGCAGGAGCCCCAACGCGTTGCCTGATCACGGATCGCAAGGCGTTTGGGGCTGCAGGAAAGGGTTTGGGCGTGTTTCTCCACACATACTGCGAGATCCTTGCGCACTTCGGCCCGGAACCAGTCGTGAAGGCGGCGCGGCGCATGCTCCGGATCGCCACTTACGAAAAGCGCGGGCATCCGCGGATCGACGCGAAAACATGAGAGGTCGCGCGTCAAGTCGGAACGGTCGATCGAACAAGGCAGCGACTGGGCGTATTCAGGCGTCTCGGTCCACACGACATGCGAATGGCGCCTGGGACCGGCGAAGCGGACGCGATGCATCTGCCCGCGCAAAGGGATGAGGGAGCCGTCAGCGAAGGGGACGGGTTCTGGAAGTCGTTCGAGCTGTCTTTTCAGCCAATCCACATGACGGGCAAGGAACGCGCTGGCATCTTCGACGCATCCCCGATTGGGAAGCGTCAGGATCGCGGCACGCTCGGTGTGGCTGACTTTAAGGGAAAACCGTTTCGCGCGTGGCGAGCGTCTCAGTTCCACGGTGCACCCGACATCGGGGACACGCAGAACGGGAGTTTGCTCAAGAGGAATAATCGATGCTGCTAGCATGAGACTTTCGTCAATGCTTCAACGCGGTTTCAATTCTCGGCGACTCGTCAGAAACGATAGCATGGGCCTTGTGAACAATCTGCGCCTTTTTGAACACAGATTGTATAAGAAGCGGCCACCATATCGAAAACGGGAGCCTTAGGCCACATGCAATCTTCCCCTTGTCGCGTACTTATACGTTACCACCTTTCTCCTAGCCCCGGTTGCGCTTTTTTGCAACAGGGCGGATAAAGCGACATTTTTCCAATATTTTTCAGGACTGCTGCCAACCGTATCTGCAACCTGAGGTAGATCAGTCCTTTATCCAGACCTCGACACGGCGGTTCGCGTTCTGGCCTGCTTCCGAGGTATTGCAGCCTACCGGAAGAAGACTTCCGTACCCTTTGACGGTGATCTTGTTGGCGGGCACGCCTTCCGCGACGAGGGCATTCTTGAAGCTCGTAGCGCGATTGAGAGACAGGGTCTTGTTCGTTTCGAAAGCGCCGGTGCCGTCCGTGAAGCCGAGGAGAAGCAGATCCTTGCCGTTCGCTTCGCTCTTCAGGAACCGGGCGAGGCGGGGAATGTCCTGCATCGCCTTGTCGTCGAGAACGGCGGAGTTCCGATGAAAGCGGAAGTTCACCGACAGGCGCCGGCCCGATTTCACATCGGTCGTCAGGTCGCGCATGAGAGCGAAACTGAACTCCTTCTCGGCGACAAGAAAGGCGGGCCAAACCCGCCCCGCCTGCTGGTCGAAGGTCTGAAGGTCGATGCGCTGGTTGATGAACCCGGCCTCGGAGATGATGTCCTGCGCCTTGTCGGATAGCGCATAGGCGATAAGCTTGTCGCCGAGCGGGCCGGTCTTGCCGCTGTAGAGATAGAGCCGGCGCGAAAGGGGATATTCCTCGGTCTTCACGGAAAAGACATCCGGCGAGGAGACGATCCCGCAGTTCGACGCGACAGACAGCGGCTTCGCGTTACGAATATAGGCGAATCCTGAAAAGCCGATGCCGCTCGGATCGCGTGCCGTTTCGTCGGAAAGGTCGTGGCTGGATTCGAAGCGCCTGGCGCCCGCCGATAGCTTGAGCTTGAGAGGCGAGAGCACAAGGCTGTTGAAGGTGTCGAAGGTGCCGGACTTCGCGTCGCGCGCGTAGACGTGGATCGGGCCGGGATTGCCTCCGACGTCCTTCCAGTCCTTGATATCGCCGGAAAAGATCTTCGCAATCTGTTCGAGGCTCAGGGTCTTGACCGGGTTCTTTGGCGAGACGAACACCACGATGCCGTCGAGCGCGAAGACATGCGTCCTGAGTGCGATGCCCGCATCGGCGACGGACTTCGCCTCGTCGTCCTTGATCGGCCGCGACATGGCGCCGATCTGGGCCTTGCCTTCGATCAGGCTTTTCGGCGCGGTGCCCGATCCATGCGACTTGATGTCGATGGAAGCGACATCCTTCCCGCTGGCGTCGGAGAGCTTGAAGACGATTTCCTCGGGGTCCGCGCCGACGACTTTTTCTGCCACGAAGCCTTCGTCCTCGGCGAAGCGTTCCACGGTGTTGGGCATGAGCTGCGCGCCGATGGTGTTCGAACCGTGTATGCCGAGCGTCGCGATCAGGGGCTTCGGGCAGGTCGGGCCGGTGCATTCGAATTTCGCGCTTTCGAGCGCCATCATGCCGAACTTCTCGGACCGGATCACAAAGGACGCCGAGTCGGAGGCGACAAGCTCGCCGATCACGGTCAGACCGCCGCCGCGAAGCGTCAGCGTGACATCCTCGGCGTTCACGGGTGCGAAGGACGCCGCGAGGGCAAGAAGCGATGCGCTGGCGCGGCAAGCGTTTCGAACGAACATGGAAACCTCGGGGAAGGGGTGAACGGGGTCTATCGTGTCAGCGGGTGAGAATGAGTTGCGGCAGCGCCTTGGAATTGTAGCGGGCGGTTTGATCGGATGGCTGCCCGCACGGGAGCGGCGCGAACGAGCCTCGCGTGCGCGACACGCTTCCGTTTGGGCGCCAGACGGCGACGCGGTATTCGAGATCGGCGTAAAGCCCGGTGCCGCAGCTGTCGGGCTCCTGCGGGATGCGCGCACGGCTTTCATAATCGAGGGCGAGCGTGACCGCGCCGGAAGCCTGGCTCGGCTCGTGAATGAAGGTGTAGACCTCAAGCTGGTCGCCTTCACTCGTGCCGTCCGAAACAGTCGTCATGAAGCCGTGACCGAGCTTGTCGCGTCTGTGCCGCTCCTCCGCCTGCCAGCGGCTCGACGGCGCGCCCGCCCAGACATGGCCGGCATCGTTGAAATCCGCAGCGTATTCGAAGGCATGGAGATCGAGGTTGGCCCGGCCCCGCCAGAAAAGCGCGACCTTCGTGACGCGCTCGAGATCGATGGTCCTGAGCTGGGCCTGAATTTCCGTGCCGTCGGGAAAGGTCAGCTTGAGCGGGGGCTTTTCGCCGAGATAACAGTCGAAAAGCACGGTAAGCGCGCCGTTTTCATCGAGGACACGGACGAGCGTAAGGCTATCGTAGCGAAGCGAGATGTGCCCGCCCGCAAAACAGGGGGCGGAGATCGAAATCCGTGACAATCCCGCGCTGACGGGCTCAACGCTGACACTTGGTTCGCATGCCGGAGCGCAATGGCCGGGCGGCGACGCGGCGAAGAGGCACACGACCGCACACAAGCCGGCAAACCAGAAGGCGCGGCTATTCATGAGTTCGGCCCCACCTTGAACTCGACGACGCTTCAATTGCATACGATCATATTTATGTGATAATTCTACGACAGCTTAACGCATTGTAACGGCAGGGGAAAAGTTGAGACGGGTGCCGAATTTCGTGGCACGGCGCAATAAGTTGAATGCACACGTCAATAACTGCGAAGGTTGCCCCTCGCTTGCCCGCGGCTTCCCAAATGCATTTTTCTGTGGTACAAGCTGCGTCCCGACTGTCCCGGCGAGAACAAAGAAAACCTCCAAACGATGCGACTGAGAGAATTTTCTGATCGGGCGCGCGCCTCCGCGAACACTTAAGTTTCGCTTTTGCCGCGCAAAACTCAACCTTTTGGCGCGAGCAAAAACCATGTTTTCCTGGTTTGAAAAACTTGTTGACCCATTCAAGACGGTTCCGCTGACGCGGCCGCCGCACAAGCTCCTTTCTTTCTACTGGCACTATATCGGGGGCGTCTGGTGGGTATTCGGCCTGGTCCTCGTCTCCGGTGTCGTCGCGGCGCTGATCGAAGTGGCGCTGTTCACATTCGTCGGGCAGATCGTCGATTTCGCCAAGGCGGCGGAAAATCCTGCCGCATTCTTTCAGGAACACGGGCGGACGCTGATCTTCATGGCGATCGTGGCGCTCGTCATCCGTCCGATTGCGTTCACGATCCATTCGCTGCTCATCAACCAGAGCATCAACGCGAATGTGCAGGCGCTCGTGCGCTGGCGGCAACATCGCTATACGCTCCGTCAGAGCCTGTCGTTCTTCCAGAACGACTTCGCGGGCCGTATCGCCAACCGCATCATGCAGACGGGACAATCGCTGCGCCAGTCCGCCATCGATGTGGTGGATGCGCTCTGGTATGTCGCGATCTACTGGCTATCGGCCGCGGTCATCTTCTTCGATCTCGACGCGCGGCTTGTCATTCCGCTGCTGCTGTGGCTCGTCGGTTTCGGCGTCATGGTCTGGTATTTCGTGCCGCGCCTCATTCGCATGGCGGTGACGGTGTCGGAAGCGCGTTCCACTCTCATGGGGCGCGTCACGGATAGCTACGCCAACATCCTCACGGTGAAGCTCTTCGCTCATACGGCGAGCGAGGAAGCCTATGCGAAGGACGCGATCTCGGATCACCTGCACAAATTGCAGGCTCAGCTTCGTGTCATCACGCTCTTCGAGATGTGCCAATGGGTGCTGACCGGGCTCCTGATCGCGGGCACGACGGGGCTTTCGCTCTGGCTATGGAGCGAGGGAGCGGTGACGCTCGGCGCCATCGCGGTGACGACCGGCCTCGCCATCCGCATCAACAACATGTCGTCGTGGATCATGTGGGTCATCACGACGATCTTCGAGAATGTCGGCACGGTCGAAGAGGGCATGCGCGCGCTGTCCAAGCCGTGGAATGTCGTCGACGCGCCGGATGCGAAGCCGCTCGCGGTCGACAAGGGCACGATTGCCTATGAAAAGGTGCGGTTCCATTACGGACGCGGCAAGGGCCTGATCGAAGACCTCTCGCTCCGCATCAAACCGGGCGAGAAGGTCGGGCTTGTTGGCCGTTCGGGCGCGGGCAAGTCCACGCTCATCAATATCCTTCTTCGGTTCCACGACCTTGAGTCCGGGCGCATTCTGATCGACGGTCAGGATATCTCGAAGGTCACGCAGGATTCGCTTCGCGCGAAGATCGGTCTCGTCACGCAGGACACGTCGCTCTTGCACCGCTCGGTCGCCGACAATATCCGCTATGGAAAGCCATCGGCGACGATGGACGAAATCGTGGCGGCGGCGAAGAAAGCGCATGCGCATGATTTCATCGTCGAACTTCAGGACGCCAATGGCCGGAAAGGTTACGAGGCCGAGGTGGGCGAGCGCGGCGTCAAACTGTCGGGCGGCCAGCGCCAGCGCATCGCGATTGCGCGCGTGCTGCTGAAGGATGCGCCGATCCTGATCCTCGACGAGGCGACGGCGGCGCTCGATTCCGAGGTGGAAGCCGCGATCCAGGATCAGCTCTACAACCTCATGGAGGGCAAGACCGTGATCGCCATCGCGCACCGGCTGTCGACGATTTCGGCGATGGATCGGCTTATCGTCATGGACAAGGGCCGCATCGTCGAGGACGGCACGCATAAGGAACTGCTCCGACACGGAGGCCTTTATGCGGGTCTGTGGGCGCGGCAGTCGGGCGGCTTCCTGCTGGAAGAGCGCGAGTCCGCGGAGCCTATCGCAGAGCCGGGTCGATACGCCGCCGAGTAGCCGCAGACGCCGCGCCAGTCAAGCGGCGCGGGGGCAGCGCGTGCGGGCTTACAAGGAAGCCGATGTCAGCGACTCTGCCGCTCCGTCCTCGTAAATGCGATAGCGGCGGGGCGTCAGCCCCACGAGGTCGCCGGGGCGGACAGCCGCTTCCGGCGGCAGGCTCGCCTCCACCAGCAGATCGTCGCCGCCGTAATCGAGCCGCACATCCGCGAAGGACTGCGCGCCGACCCGGCGAACCGAGCGCACCGCACCCTGAAGCGGCGCTTCCGAGACTTCTCCGAAGGTGAGGTCGTGCGGGCGGACAAAAAGACGGGCGGGGCCGGTGGCCGGAAGTTCGTCGTTCGTGGCGAGGCGCCGCGAGCCGATCCACACCCCGCCATCTTCGATGCGCACCGGCAGCTTGACGGACTCGCCGATGAAGTCGAACACGAAGGAATTCGCTGGTTCGTTGTAGATTTCCTCGGGCGTGCCGACCTGCTCTATCTTGCCGTTGCCCATCACGACAACACGGTCGGCGACTTCGAGCGCCTCCTCCTGATCGTGCGTGACGAGCACGGAGGTGACATTCAGTTCGTGATGCAGATCGCGCAGCCAGCGGCGCAGCGACTTCCTGACCTTCGCGTCGAGCGCGCCGAAAGGCTCGTCGAGCAACAGCACGTTCGGTTCGATAGCCAGCGCGCGCGCCAGCGCCACGCGCTGACGCTGGCCGCCGGAAAGCTGGTCCGGGTAGCGCTCCGCGAGCCCCTCGATATGAACGAATTCCAAGAGCTTTTTGACACGCTTCACGATTTCGTGTTCCGGCTTCCGCTCGCGCCGGGGCCGCACGCGAAGGCCGAACGCCACGTTCTCGAAGACGGTCATATGGCGGAACAGGGCGTAGTGCTGGAAGACGAAGCCGACATGACGCTTTCTCACGTTGAGATTGGCCGCGCTTTCGCCCGCGAACAGCACGTCTCCCGAATCCGCCCACTCCAGCCCCGCGATGATGCGCAGGAGGGTGGTCTTGCCGGAGCCCGATGGGCCGAGAAGCGCGAGAAGCTCTCCGCTGGCTATGTCGAGATTCACATTCCTGAGCACGACGAAGTTCCCGAAGCGCTTCGACAGGTTACGGACATCGATCTTCATCTTTTGCGCTCCAGTTTGCTTTCCAGCACGCCTTTCAGCACCAGCGTCACCAGCGCGAGAAGCGCGAGCAGGGACGCCACCGCGAAAGCCGCCGTGAGCTGGTATTCATTATACAAGATTTCAATATGCAGCGGCATTGTATTGGTTTCGCCGCGGATATGGCCCGAGACGACCGACACCGCACCGAATTCGCCCATCGCGCGCGCGTTGCAAAGGAGGATGCCGTAGAGCAGCCCCCACTTGATATTCGGAAGCGTCACCCGGAGGAAGGTTGTAAAGCCCGTCGCGCCGAGCGAGAGCGCGGCCTCCTCCTCGCTCGTGCCCTGTTCCTGCATGAGCGGGATCAGTTCGCGCGCCACGAAGGGGAATGTCACGAAGATCGTTGCCAGCAGGATCGCGGGGAACGCGAACAGGATCTTGATGCCGTTATCCTGCAGCCAATGCCCGAAGAAACCCTGCAGGCCGAACAGCAGCACGAACACGAGACCGGACACCACCGGCGAAATCGAGAAGGGCAGGTCGATCAGCGTTACGAGCAGCGTCTTGCCGGGGAAGCGGTATTTCGTGATCGTCCATGCCGCGATGACACCGAAGAAGAGGTTAACCGCGACCGACGCGGCTGCGACGAGGATGGTAAGGCGGATGGCCGAGAGGGCATCTGGGTCGGTGAGGGCCGAGAAGTAGGCGAACCATCCCTTGGAAAAAGCCTGAACGAAGACGGCCGTCAGGGGCACCACGATGAACAGGGTGAGAAATCCGAGCGCGACGAGTGTCAGGAGGATGCGGACCGGAAGCGACTCCGTGTTCGCCCTAACGCCTCTCGGCGCCTGGGTCGGGAAGCTTCGTTCCGCGCGTCCGGAGCTTTCCTCCGCGCCGCCGAAGCCAGCCTCCCGGTTGGTGGTTGCGTCAACGAGTGTCATGGCCCTAGCTCCTCGTCTCTGTCCAACGCTGAAGCCGATTGATTACGAGAAGCATGATGAAAGCGACGAAGAGCATGATGACCGCGATCGCTGTTGCATCGGCATAGCGGAATTCCTCAAGACGTATGACAATGAGGAGCGGCGCGATTTCCGAGACATTGGGCAGATTGCCGGCGATGAAGATGACCGAGCCGTATTCGCCGACCGCGCGGGCGAAGGCGAGAGCGAAACCGGTCAGGATCGACGGCAGCAGCGTCGGTGCGATCACCTTCCGGATGACCTGCCAGCGGGTCGCCCCGAGTGTCGCCGCCGCGAATTCAAGCTCTGGGTCGAGATCCTTCAGCACCGGCTGCACCGTCCGCACCACGAAGGGGATGCCGACGAAGATCAGCGCCACCAGAATGCCAAGCGGTGTGAATGTCACCTGAATTCCGAGCGGAGCGAGAAACTGACCGATCCAGCCATTGGGAGAGTAAAGCGTGGCGAGCGCGATACCCGCAACGGCGGTGGGCAACGCAAAGGGAATATCGACGATGGCGTCGGCGATGCGTCGGCCTGGGAATTCATAACGTGTCAGTACCCAGGCGACGATCAGGCCGAAGATGACGTTGAAGATCGCCGCCGCGAAGGCGATGCCGAACGATAGCTTGAGCGCGTTCAGCGTGCGCGTGGCCGTGAGGATGGCGATGAACTGGTCGAAGCCCACACGCGTGGCGTAAAGGACCATGGCCGCGAGCGGGATCAGAACGATCACCGAAAGCCAGGTAAGGGTGAGGCCGAACGTCAGCCCGAAGCCTGGGATGACGCTCGGTTCCCGAAAGCGCAATCTGGTCGATAAGGAGGACAAGGCGGGTCACTCTCTTCGTTACGATTTTGCGATTATAAACGTGAGGTGAAGTCCTTGCCTCCCTCGTAATTACTTGCCGTAAATCTGATCGAAGACGCCGCCATCGCCGAAGTGGGTCTTCTGGGCTTTCGTCCAGCCGCCGAACACGTCGTCGATGGTGAAGAGCGCGACCTTCGAGAACTTGTCAGCGTATTTGTCGGCCACTTCCTTCGAACGCGGGCGATAGAAGTTTTTCGCTGCGATTTCCTGGCCTTCCGGAGCGTAGAGCGCCTTCAGGTAGGCATCTGCGACTGCCCGCGAACCGCGCCGGTCGACGACCGAGTCGACGATGGCGACAGGCGGTTCGGCGAGAATCGAGACGGACGGCGTCACGATCTCGAACTTGTCGTCGCCGAATTCCTTAACCGAAAGATACGCCTCGTTTTCCCACGCAAGGAGCACGTCGCCCTGATTGCGCTGGACGAAGGTCACGGTCGAGCCGCGCGCGCCGGTGTCGAGCACGGGCACCTGCTTGAAGATCTGCGTGACGAATTCCTTGGCCTTCTCTTCCGAGCCGTACTTCTTCAGCGCGTATCCCCAGGCCGCGAGGTAGTTCCAGCGCGCGCCGCCGGACGTCTTGGGGTTCGGGGTGATGATCGACACGCCGGGCTTCACCAGGTCGTCCCAGTCCTTGATGCCCTTGGGGTTGCCCTTGCGGACGAGGAAGACGATCGTCGACGTGTAGGGCGAAGAGTTGTCCGGGTATTTCTTCTGCCATTCCTTGTCGAGAATGCCCTTCTCGGCGATTTCGTCGATGTCGTAGGCGAGGGCGAGCGTTACGACGTCTGCCTCGATGCCGTCGATGACGGCGCGCGCCTGCTTGCCCGAGCCGCCATGGCTGGCCTTGATGTTAAGCGTTTCGCCCTTTTCCGCCTTCCATTTCTCGACGAAAGCCTTGTTGAATTCTGCATAGAGTTCACGCGTGGGATCGTAGGAAACGTTGAGCAGGGTATCGATGGCGTAAGCGGGGGCGCCGATCAGCGTAGCCGCTGCCAGTGCCAGAACGGTCCGTCTGAGCATGAAAATCTCCGAATTTTAAGTTTCAAATGCGATGCTTCTTCAAATGCGCCAGCTCGCGCTGGTCTTCTCCCCCGGCTGCTCGCTTACGCGCCTCAGCTGGGGCTTCCACACAACGCCCGGCGGTGCATGCAGACGCCTGACCGGACGTAAGAGAGAACCGGCTCACCCATCGCTTCCATCCTGGTTCCTTGACGAAGAAAAAGGCGGAGCGAAGCGGAACCTGAAATGGGCATCGCTTGCTTGAGAAGGCTGGTAAAGGCCCGAAAACTCGTTCACCGCCTTCGCGAATGCCTTTGCGTCGTGTTCCTTCCTGACTTCGAACGCGTCGAAGCCGGAACGCACCATGAAAAGGAACTGGTCACGCAGGACGTCGCCCGTGGCGCGGATCTCGCCTGTGAAACCGTATGCCTCGCGCAGCCGCCTTGCCTGAGTGAAGGCGCGGCCGTCGCGGTAGATCGGGAAGTCCAGCGCAATCAGGGAAAGGCGGGATAGATACGGTTCGAGCAGGCTTTCCGGCTTGTCGTTCGGCAGCGCCACGCCGAGCGGCACATTGCGTCCTTCCAGCGATTGCGGAGTCTGCGCGAGCAGCCATGCAAGCGGGACGATCACGGGCACGTCCGTCGGCACCGGTTCGTCTCCACCGAGACGAACATAGGGATCGTCCGCGATCTCGCCCTTCTTAATGTACGGCATGAAGCGCCTCCTTGAACGGCTCCACGCCGAGGCGTTTCACTGTATCGATGAAGAGTTCCTTTTCGCTCGTCCTCAGGTCGAGGTAGCGGTTCACGATGCGCTCGATGGTGTCCACCACCTCATCGTAAGGAATTGCGGGGCCAAGCAGATCGCCGAACCGCGCATCCTCGTCCGCCTTGCCGCCGAGCGTGATCTGGTAGAACTCGCGGTCGTTCTTCTCGACGCCGAGAATGCCGATATGGCCGACATGGTGGTGGCCGCATGCGTTGATGCAGCCCGAGATGTTCAGATGGAGACGTCCGACCGAGCGCGCCCTGTCGAGATCGGCAAAACGTTCCGCGATGGCCGTGGCGATAGGGATCGAGCGCGCGTTGGCAAGGCTGCAATAGTCGAGCCCTGGGCAGGTGATGCTGTCCGAGATCAGATTTACGTTCGGCGTTGCGAGGCCGGCCGCGTCAAGCTTCCGCCAGAGGGTGAAAAGGTCTTTCTGGCGCACATGCGGCAGCACGAGGTTCTGCTCGTGGCCGACGCGGATCTCGCCTGCGCTGTAGGCGTCGGCGAGGTCCGCGAGCGCATCGAGCTGGCTGGAAGTCGCATCCCCCGGCGGCTTGCCGACGGGCTTCAGCGAGACGGTGACGATGCCATAGCCTTGCGCCTTGTGAGGCGAGACGGAGTTCGCATGCCAGGTGGCAAAGCGCTCGTCTGCGGCGAGCGCCTCTTGCAATTCCGCGGGCTCGTCTTCGAGCGTTTCATAGGCGGGGTACACGAAGCGCGAGCGGATGTCAGCGAGGAACGCATCGTCGAGCTTCAGATAGCCGTCGCGAATGCGCTCCCATTCCTTTTCGACATCGGCTTTCAGCTTCTCGACGCCGATCTCGTGAACGAGGATCTTGATGCGCGCCTTGTAGATGTTGTCGCGCCGGCCATGGGCGTTGTACGTGCGCAGGATCGCTTCGAGATAGCTGATGATGTGCTCCTTCGGCACGAAGTCGCGCAGGAGCTTGCCGAGGAAGGGGGAGCGGCCGAGACCGCCGCCGACCAGCACCTCAAAGCCCACCTCGCCCGCATCGTTTCGGACCAACCGCAGGCCCACATCATGCACCTTGATCGCCGCGCGGTCGCGCGCCGAGGCCGTGATCGCGATCTTGAACTTGCGCGGCAGGTAGGTGAATTCCGGGTGCAGGGACGACCACTGCCGGAGAACCTCGGCCCAGAAGCGCGGGTCTTCGATCTCGTCGGGAGCGACGCCCGCCCATTGGTCGGTCGTGATGTTGCGAATACAATTCCCCGACGTCTGGATGGCGTGCAGCCCGGCCTCGGCGAGGCTCACGAGCACGTCCGGCATGTCGGAAAGCTTGATCCAGTTGAACTGGATGTTCTGGCGCGTCGTGAAATGACCGTAGCCCCTGTCGTACACGCGGCCGATTTCGGCGATCTTGCGGAGCTGTGTCGACGAAAGCGTGCCGTAAGGGATCGCGATGCGCAGCATGTAGGCGTGAAGCTGAAGATAGACGCCGTTCATGAGACGAAGCGGCTTGAATTCGTCTTCGGTCACTTCGCCCGAGAGGCGGCGCGCGACCTGATCGCGGAACTGGGCGGCACGCTCCGCGATGAACGTGCGGTCGAATTCGTCGTAAACATACATCGCGGAATTTTTCTCCGATGTTTTCAGGCTGCCACCTTGCCAGCTTCCTCGGGAAGGTAGGCAACCGGTGCATCGGAAGGAAGCGGGAATGTGGGGCCTTGGCTGCGAATTTTCTCGCGCAGATTGCCGGGCGTTGGAAAAGGCGCGGTCTCGACGCGCGCGACATAGGGGCCGACTGCGACGAGCCCGTCGCTCTGTGCGGCTTTCAGCGCGGCAAGCGCTTCGTCGGCGGTTTTCAAGACCTCGGCATCGGCGAGGCTTTCCGACCAGCTCCCTTCGCTCGTACGGTGAATCACGACGCCATCGGCAAGGCGGTTCGCCGTAATCACAACCGGCCCGCTGATCTTGAGTTTCTGCTGATGAGGATGTGCCATGCTCTTCCCCGACCCTTTCCTTCGGCGCAGCCCGCCGAGAGGCGTGCGGAACCCGCCCGCCTTGGACCAGAGTTTGGCGATCTTTGAAAACTTCTCAAGAAAAAATGCGCATTACCGGGAAAATAAGTGCGCACATGGGCAGCATGTTGCCGTAATGGCAAAATAATATTGCTGATGTGCGAGCTTCAGAGATTGTGTTGCTCTTTTTGACGCTTACGGCGCAAAAAAGCCCCTGTCCCCTCCGGCAAATCCTTGGTCAAAGAACCTTCAGACAGGAAAAATAGGAAAACAGCGCGGAAGCCTCTTGATTGCGCTGCGCGCATTGGTAATAAAGGTTCCTCGCTCGCTTATGGCGACGCGGGCACGTAGCTCAGCGGTAGAGCATTCGCTTCACACGCGAAGGGTCACAGGTTCGATCCCTGTCGTGCCCACCAATATGGTTTCCGCATTGTTTTCTCAGGGTTTTTTCGGGGGGCGGCGTAACACCGGCCATCCGTTGAGGCGTGGGCGATCCGAGCCCGTGCGCGAGGGTTTTACGCGCCGACCGGTGGCGGAAGTCGCGCTTGCATGTTTTTTGCAAAGCGCTGTATCGCATCCATGTTGCGAAACCGACCAAGACCAGATCAGGGAACATCCCTTTGCCGACCGACAGCGCGCCGAAGAACAGGTTCAAGCTCTCCACCACGCTCGAAGCGCGTGTGCATCATCACAACGACAAGACCGGCATCACGACGCTCTTTCTCGGTGCCTTCGAACTGCGCGTGCCGCGCGTCGCGGCCGAGCCGGGCACGGGTGTTGCCGTGGATATCGACGCAAGCGACGTTTCCATCGCGCTCTCTCGCCCGATGGATGTGTCGATCACGAACCGCCTTCCCGGGACGATTGTTGAAGTGGAATATCTCGACGCGCCCTATGCGCGGGTGACGTTCGATCTCGGCGTCTGCAATCTGCACTCGCTCGTCACCTGGGAGTCGGTCGAACGGCTGGCGCTCGAACCCGGTCTCAAGGCGTGGGCGATGATCAAGACCATTGCCATCACGCAGATGAACGTAAATCCTGACTCTCTTCCTGAACCGCGCCCGACGTTGCAGTCTCGAACGACCAATCGAGAGATGAAGTGAGTTCTTCCAGCGTTGCGGTTGCCGCGCGGGCCGAGCGCCGCTCGACCGAGCGGAAGACCGCGACGATGCGTTCGCCGAATGGCGTCACTTCCGCCCCGCCGCCGCGCCGACCGGGGAAGGTGTCTATGACGCGCGTCTCGAAGGTGCGGTTCAGCGCGTCCGTCATCAGCCAGGTCTTGCGATAGGAGATGCCCATCAGCTTGCTCGCGCCGAGGATCGAGCGGCATTTCTGAACGGTTTCGATGAGCGCAATATCTTCCTCGTCCAGGCTGCCTCCGTTGGGCAGGGCGAGGCTGACATGAAGACGGGCCTTTTCCTTCTGACTCGTGGTCTGATCCATTGTCGCGTCCAAGCCTCGCTTCGGCATTACCTGTCTTGCGTCCTATATAGCACCCCCAGCATGGTTTTTAAATGCCGGTAACGAAGCGCGCATCTGCGACGATTTCATGAGGCCGGCGGCCCACGAACGACAATCACCCGCATTGCGAGGTCGCTGTAATCCCAGTGAAGCCCAAGAGAGGGGAGGCTTCGGTGCGGAGATCGACGGCTTTGTAATGAGCAGTCGGCACGCATGCGAAGCCATCGCAAACGTTCCGTAATAATTCTAAGAACGAGCGCGGAGACGCCAAGCATTCCGAACGCCTTTGCACTTCGCAACCCGACCGGCCAATCGCGTCCGGACGTGCTTATCGCGGGCTGGCATGCGCCGTCATCGACGCGGGCGAGAAGCCCTACACCTTTGCGCTTGCGGGCGAAACCTGAACGACCCGCGCCATCAAATAGTCCTTCGCCGCGCCGCTTGAGCCCTCGCAGCAGGGCCGTCCGTTTGCGGATGCGTCGCGACGGGCCGCCTTTTCGTTTGGGCTCTACGCCTGAAGCCCCCGCAGTTTCTCTTCCTCGCGGATCACGATGCGGTCGGGCGCCACCTCGATGTAACCCTTCTCGCGGAACCGTTCGAGCGTGGCTGATATCCATTGCCGCGTCGCGCCGACCATGCGCGCCAGTTCGTCCTGTGTCAGCGTGCGATCGATGATGACGGTGTCGCCGATGCGCTGGCCGCCCAGCTCGGCCATGAGCAGCAGAAGCTGAGCCAGCCTTGCGGCGGCGGAACGCGTGCCGAGCATCTGGATCAGGCTTGAGAAGCACTTGCCCTTCTGTTCCAGCGCCTCGACGAGCGCAACCGCGATCCGAGGACGGCGTTCTATCAGCACGCGCATTCCGTCGCCAGGCACGAGGAGGACGCGCGCGGGCTGCTCGGCAATTCCCGACCACATATGCAGGCAGCCACCGAAGATGTGAGGCCCGCCGACGAAGTTTCCCGCCGACCAGTAGGCAAGCGTGAGTTCGCGCCCGGACGGTCCGACGTAATAGACGCGGACCTTGCCGGACAGGATGATGAAAATGCCCTCGTTCGGTTCGCCCTGGCGGAACACCATCGCGCCTGGCGCGAACACCTGCACCGACGACAGGGCGAAAAGCTCCGCAACGTCGCTTTCGTCGAGGCCATGGAAAAAATTCGGGTTTGCTCTGCCATGCCCCTCATCGCCATAAAGACGTAGCGAGAACTCCGCGCCTTCTAGTGATTTTATGCTCGGCTTTCCGGCTTGTTCAAAATATTCTTCCATTGACCCTGTATTCACGGCTCATCATGGGCAATTAGTTGCTGGCTTATAGCTCAATCTCCATCGATTTTGTAGACGCTAAAAATTGGAGATTGACGTGGTCGCCCTGCTCAAGGAAATCTATCGCGCCGAGCCGTCCTTCGACGAAGTGCTGGCCGAACATCCCCGCTTCCCGCGCCTCATTGCGCGCAAGATCGACGTGCAACGCCGTGGCGTGCACTACACGGAAGCCGCCGAAAAGGCCGTCGATCCGGCCGTGCACCAGTTGCGCAGCCCCTATATCTTCGGCTCGCGCGACGGCGAGATCAAACCGCTGCCCGAATCGCTGCTTCTGCGCGACGGAACGACGATTCTCGTGGATCCGACCCCGCTCGATCAAAACCCCTATGTGGTGGATTACCGCGACGGCCGCTTCGTGCTGCTGGACGATGGTCAACGCGTCGAGGAAGTCGATCTGTGGCCGAAGCCCTCCTATTACGACAAGCTCACCACCTCCGGCCTGCCGATGAGTCACATCGTAAGCGCGCGGCCGCAGCGGCTGAACGTGTTCCAGTCGAGCTTTTGCTACTTCTGGGCCGACAAGGAAGGCTGCCAGTTCTGCGATATCGTCACGCATACGAAGCAGCAGCGCGATGAAATAGGCGTGCCGAACAGGCTTCGTCCGGAGGACGTCAAGGAAACCGTCGCCGAGGCGATCAAGGAACCGGGCCGCTTCACCAATCTCTGCCTCACCGCCGGCTCTGTGACCAAGGGCAAGGAAATTTTCGACCTGGAGGTGGAGTTCTACATCGAACTGCTTCAAGCCATCGGCGAGAACTTCCGCACGAAGAAATTTCCGAGCCAGCTGATCGCGTCCGCCTTCAACGAAAAGCAGCTTGCGCGTCTCTATAATGAGACGGGCCTGACGAGCTACACCACCGACCTCGAAGTCCTGAACGAAGAACTGTTCGGCTGGATCTGCCCGGGCAAGGCGCGACAGGTCGGCTATCAGGGCTGGAAGCAGCGTCTCGTGAACGCGGTGGATATCTTCGGACGCGGCAACGTCGGCACCGGCATCGTCGGCGGCGTCGAGACCGCGCAGCCCTCGGGCTTCAAGAGCGAGCACGAAGCGCTGCAATCGACGCTGGCTGAAGCCGATTGGCTCGCGGCGCGCGGCGTGACCACCGTCTATATCGTCTGGGTGCCTCGCCCCGGCTCGGCCTTCCGCGACCAGAAAGCGCCGTCGCTCGACTACTTCATCCGGCTGGCGAAGGGGCTTCAGGACATTCGCGCTTCCCACGGCCTGAAGGTCGATTTCGACGACTATCGCCGCTGCGGCAACCACCCCGACTCAGACCTTGCACGCCTTCAGTAGGAGCGCCAAAATGGCCGCGATTTTAACTCCCGATGTGATCGCGCTGCTCGACAGCGCCGAAACGATCAAGATTCTTGCCACCGTCGATGCGAACGGCGCTCCCGATGCCGTAGAGAAGCCTTCGCTGCACCACGGCGGCGACAGCACGATCCATGTGCTCGAATTCCTCGAAACCTCGGCGGCCAACCGCAATCTGACACACGCCATCTGGTTCGGCGGCTCGGTGTCGATCGCGCTTCACGGGGCGGACGGCCACCGCGTGCAGATCAAGGGGCGCCCGGTGAAGCTGCACATCACCGGCCCGCTTTTCCAGAAGCACTATGTGCGCGCCCGCGAAACGCTCGGCGATGTCGATCTCGCGGGCGTCTGGGTCATCGAGCCGGACGAGGTGATCGACGAACGCTTCGAGAAGGTCCGCGCCCGCGAGGATGCGGCGCATCCCGATTTCATTCATCTCGACCGCATTGCGGTCTAGGT